>JBEKYG010000013.1:0-17281 GCA_049511215.1 Acidobacteriota bacterium
GCCTGGCACGCCAGCAGGGATGATGTATAAGGGTGTGCAGGTCGCCGGAATACATCCGATACTTTGCCGCATTCCACGAGGCGCCCGTGATACATGACCGCGACCTGCTCCGAAACCTCGGAAACAAGAGCCAAGTCATGACTGATCAGCAGCAAGGCCAGGCCGTAGCGCTGCTTCATGGTGCGCAGGAGCTCCAGAATCTGGGCTTGGATGCTGGGATCGAGAGCGCTGGTGGGCTCGTCGGCAATCAGCAAACTCGGCTGATTGCCGACCGCGATCGCGATCGCGACTCGTTGACACATGCCGCCGGACAGCTCGATCGGGTACCGGCGCATATAGAATTTGGGGTCAGGGATGCCTACTTCGATGAGCAGCGCGACTCCCACCTCCTGTGCCCCTTTCTTGCGCAACCGCCGCCCAGCTCGCAGCGCCTCGGTCAATTGGGAGCCGATGGTCAATACGGGATTGAGCGCGCCACGAGCATCCTGGAAAACCATTCCGATTTTTCTGCCGCGGAGCTGCCCCCAGGAACGGCGGTCCGTTGGGGCCAGCAGCGCGCTCTCGAACCTGACCCTGCCTGTCTCGATCCGCGCATTACCTTCCAACAGCCCCATCAGCGCCAGCGCGACCGTCGACTTGCCGCTCCCGGTCTCGCCAACCAGGGCAAGCGATTCACTGACCCCCAGTTGGAGGGACACGTCGCGCACCGCGCGAACCGGACCCGATGCGGTGTGATAAGAAACTGAGAGATTTTCAACTTCCAGCAGAGGCATGTCAATTTTGGATTTTGGATCTGGCAGTGCCCCGAGCATTCCGGCACTCACTGGGTTTTGAAATCCAAAATCCTCAATCTGAAATCGGGTAACTGTCTAGCCCCTTCAAAAGCAGCCACGGATTTCACGGATTTCACGAATTCATATGCATTTGGCATGCGCGTATCGAGGCGCACCAAATGATGCCGTCGTCTTTGCCTGCATCCTGGAGGCTGCAAGAAACACCGCCTTTTGGTAGTGCCTTCATAAAATCCGCGGAATCCGTGGCAGCTTTTTGCTTTTAAAGGACATCTCGATGACCATAGGGCTAAACAGGTACAAAATCAGAAAAGCTGGCTCCCGAGGAAGCGTGCCTGGCCCCGAAGTTCTTCTTCGATGCGCAACAGCTGGTTGTATTTAGCCACACGGTCGGTTCGGCTGACAGATCCGGTCTTGATCTGACCCGCGTTGCAGGCTACCGCCAGATCCGCGATGAAAGAATCCTCGGTCTCTCCGGAGCGGTGCGAGATCACGGTGGTATAGCTGTCACTCTTGGCCAGCTCAATGGTGTCCAGCGTTTCGCTTACGGTGCCGACCTGGTTGAGCTTGATCAGGATGCTGTTGGCTACACCCTCGGCGATGCCGTTTGCCAGGCGCTGGGAGTTAGTCACAAAAACGTCATCGCCCACCAGCTGGATCTTTTCACCGAGGGCTTCAGTCAGGGCGATCCATCCCTGCCAGTCGTCTTCAGCCATTCCGTCCTCGATGGACACGATCGGATACTGTTTGGCCCAGCGCTCGTATAGCTGGATCATCTGCTCGGCGCTCAAGCGCGCGCCGCCGGACTTCTTGAAGACATATTCCTCGTCGACGTACATTTCGCTTGCCGCGACATCGAGTGCCAGACAGATGTGGTTGCCTGCCTTGTAGCCGGCCTTATCGATGGCTTCCATGATCACGTCGAGCGCTTCCTCGCTGGATTTGAGGTTGGGCGCAAAGCCGCCTTCGTCTCCCACGCCGGTAGCGTAACCTTTTTTCCTAAGAACTCCCTTCAGGGCATGGAAGGTTTCGGCCCCCATGCGGAGGCTCTCAGAAAAAGACTTGGCCCCCGCGGGCACGATCATGAATTCCTGAGGATCGACATTGTTATCCGCGTGCACCCCGCCGTTAAGGATGTTCATCATCGGCACGGGCAGGATGCACGCGTTCGCGCCGCCCAGATAGCGGTAAAGAGGCATCCCGAGCGCCGCTGCCGCGGCGCGTGCGACGGCCATGGATACCGCCAGGATGGAATTTGCCCCCAGCTTGCCTTTGTTGGGCGACCCATCGAGGTTGATAAGAATCCGGTCGATGGCCCTCTGCTGGAACGCGTTCTCGCCGAGGAGGGCCGGAGCAATGATATTATTAACGTTTTCGACGGCGTGGAGCACCCCTTTGCCCTGATAACGGAGATCGTCCCCATCACGCAGCTCTACGGCCTCATGCACGCCCGTGGAGGCGCCGGAGGGCACAGCCGCGCGGCCACACGCGTTCCCCTCGAGCACGACATCCGCTTCGAGCGTTGGGTTTCCCCTGGAATCCAGGATCTCTCTGGCTACGATGGCACGAATAGGATTTATCATTTTGCACTCCGGATTTATGCGAGCGTCTGCCCCATAAGGATCTCTGATCGCGACGCAGATGTATAGCACAGGAACCGCAACCGATCAAGGAGAGCCCCGGTGACCCGCGATTCGGACACTACAAGAAAAAACGCGGCCACGAATAACACGGACCAGCATAGCCGCGACCAAAATTCAACACCAAGACTCCAGGAAACCGAGGATTAAGACTTTTGGCGCCTTGGCGCCTTGAAGTCTTGGCGGCGAATTTCCTTTCCGACTGGCATCTGAATCGCAGGGTTTCATCGCGCTGAAATTGACACTGGCCGGGGGCTATGCTAGTTTCTGATCTCATCTGCCGGAGGTGTTCATGAAGCTATCATCCCGGTTAGTGGATGAGGTTACGATTCTAGACGTGGAGGGAAAAATCCTCCTCGGCGAAGGCGACATTCAGATCAAGCTGGCGGTTGACGAGCTACTGGCACAGGGGCGGCGGAAGTTCCTCTTGAACCTGGCGAAGGTTCCCTATATCGACAGCGCCGGCCTTGGCCAGATTATTCGATGTTTCACGGCTATCCGGAAGGCGGGCGGCGCGCTCAAGCTTCTGTCGCCGAACGCGAAGGTGATCGATCTTCTCACGGTTACCAAGCTGGTCAACGTTTTTGACTGGTACAATGAGGAGATTGGCGCTTTGGGCAGTTTCGTGTCCAAATCGGCTTCATGACGCACCGTGGATTCTGCCGTGTTCGATCTGATTCACAAAGATGATCTGCACTAGAGCACATTTTTTCGGAAGGGCTTGTGTGGCCGCCACTTTCGCGTGGGTGACTTTCTGCATCTGCAATTTCGTTTTTGCACCCGCGCTGTTGGGCCAGGCGATGGACGACAGTATAGTGGCGAAGCATGTGCGACTCCGCATTCCGGTGGATCGCCAGTGGCTTGGAAGGGAAACCATCAGCGATCTGGAACGCTGTTGGGAATTTGTTGATTCCGCAACCGGCGCAAAACTGCCGACCCGCGTGTTGATCGTGATCCAGTGGCAGAACTCGATGACGGCCGTCGATGCGGAGCATGCCACGCTTTCGATTGGCATGGGCGATCCCGCCGCCTCGTCGGACGCGAAGGGGTATCTGCTGCACAGCGCGGCACGCGAATTGGCCCGCCTGGCCCTTATAAACCTGTCCGGAGGAGCCGCTTCCAAGGAAGAAAACTGGTTCCTGCTGCAGGGAATGTCGGAGATGGTGGCTCACGATTTCTCCAACACCGTCAAAAGGTTGGGAGCGGCTTGGGCGATCTGTTACTACCTGGACCGGATGAGTCCACTGGGATTGAAGCAGCTGGCCTCACGGGCCGAGATTTCCGGCAGCCAAATTGACTTGCGTTCCGCGGCCCCCGGGATCACTCTTCTCACCGCCTGCGGTGAGCTTTTCGGCCGGGAACGCCTGTTCAAGCTGTTCGAATCACTGGCACGGAAAAACCTGGAAGAGAGTCTGACCGCGACCTTCAAGACCCAAGCTTCCAACCTGGTGAATCAGTGGCTTGCGAGAGTGCGCAATTACAATGCGGCCGATGTCACCATCACGACGGCCGAAGAGGCTCCAGAGCTGAATCGAGTCATGTTTGTCCCGGACCCCGCCAAAGCCGGTGGGACGCTCCGCGTGCAGCTCTTCGCACGTGATGGCGCCAACGATCTCTCTCCCACCGGCATCTTCGTTTTAGATGAATCGAGCCACCTGGTGCTGCAGGGAAACCAGGGCGGAACAGAGGGCAGCCGCTACACCCAGTTTGAGATTCCGATCGATGCAGCGCGCCCGGAAGGACGCTACAAACTGCGTCTGGTGGCAGTGGATGAGGGTGGGAACGTCCGCAACTGGGAAGCCTTCTATTCGATCGCGCGCTAGCGCAGGGCCTGGGGACGCGAAGCGCTTTGGAGCCGCGGCAGTGTCACCCCGAGTTCGATTCGAGTTTCTGGGTGAAGCAGCCGTACTCCGACAAATGTTACTTCTTCTTCATTTCGATCATGCGGGTGATCGCTTCTTTCAGACTGGGTGAAGGGTTCAATTCATTGGCCTTTTGGTAGGCGCTCAGAGCCTGGTCCCACTTCTTCTGCTTTTCGTACAGAAGACCCAGACGCTGATAAATATCCGCGTTCCTGGGCAAAAGGTTCAATGCCTCATTATAGGCCTTTTCCGCTTCGGGATAGTTATTGGAGTAGTGATAGGCCTCGCCCAGGTTGTAATACACATAGCCATCGCTGGGGTTGTAGCTCGCGGCTTTCTTCAACAGATCGATTGCCTGGGGGTACTGTTTAGCCGTGAGGGCGGAGACGCCCTGTTTGAAGCAGGCCTTACTAAGAAACTGGGTGGTCACGTTGTCGCCGGGCTTGAGTGCCAGAGCCTTCTGAAGCGCCTGGGTGGCTTCGTCGTAGCGATCCTGGTTGTAGTAGGCGATCCCCAACTGAGAAAAATCTACCCAATCCGTCGCTCTGATACGGATCGCACCCGTGAGATCGTCAACTGCCTGGTCATATTTCTGCAGGCCGAAATAGGCCGCTCCCCTCAAGTGGTGCAGATTGTAAAGGTCACTGGGCTCCTTGGCAAACTGCTCCCCCTGGCTGAGGCTCTGGATGCAGTTATCGAGTTTTTGGCTGTTGAAGTAGGCCTGTGCCAGACCCTGATACGTAGCATAGGCCTTGGATTGGAGTTGCACGGCACGGCTGAGTTCTACAATGGCGAGCGCGTTGTTCTTCAGGTTCAGATAGCACATTCCAGCCAAACGGTGGCCATCTGCCCAGTCGGGATTCTTATCCAGGTCCGGCTTCAACTCCTGAATCGACAAGTCAAACTTACCCTGATTGAAATAGGCTACGGCCTGCTTCCAGTCCGCGACTGCCGGCAGCACCATGAGGACGGCACCTGCCGTTACCGTGAGCCGCCCGATGAATCGTCCGAATCCCACTCGCCTTTTTCCCATGGCCTTCCCCCCATGATTACAGCAATCGCAACAGTGACCCCGCTATGAAGAGTCCCGGACGTATCCGGAGGTTTCAGCAAACAGTACAACGAGGTTGAATGTATCCATTACCGGTTGCCGAGTCAAGATCACGCCGGCCCCTGCATGAAGATTCAAGATTCGAAATTCGAGATTGTCAATTTCGAATCTCGAATCAAGGACGCGGAGCTCCTGGAACGCGGCCAGCGTATTGTTGGCGGTCGGGCACCAGGCCGGATCGATCTTCTGCCATGCCACCTCCCAATCCAGCGCTCCCTGGGCCGTGACCGCCCCGGCTGTCGCCGCGCGAGGTGAGATGGGAGAGGAGGTCCAGCCGAGCCGATCCGCCGCATGGCCTCCGATCGTGCCCGGCATCCCGTTGGAGGACACGTCAAGGCAGCTTGGAAGCCGTGCAGCACATAAAATATATCCTTCGCACTGAATGCAGCTCCACCGCATTTAACGAAGAAAGGGCGCAACTACTACAGGTAGTACCCACGAGAGCGAAATGGATAGCCCTTTGCGCCTTTAAGATGATGCTGGACGCGAAATTCCCGCAAATCAATCCGCGTTAATGCGTTATCCTCGGCAATGCCCCAATCCTTAAATGCCAAATCTCGACTCTCCAGTTTCGAATCAAACCTGGGCATCGTCGCTGCCCCCGGATAACTGCTCCCCTCGCGAGTAATCATCTTCCAGGCGATCACGGCAATAATTCACCAATTTCTAGGCGGCGATCGCAAGAGACGCTTCGTGATGCAATCGGTGAAATAGTTGCCTGATAAGCCCTCTTAATGGGTGACAAAGCCCTCTTAATGGGTGCCACCGATTCTTTCGGAGCCGCAACTAATAGAAGCTCTGGAGACGCAGGGCGAGAGCTTTGATGAGCGGAATGTGCTGCTTCGTGATGCGATCGTAAATCTTCTGCGATTCCTCCCGGCTATAGATGTGGGAGGTCTTGTTCCTGTCGGCCAGCATGTCTAGGAAGTCGTCTTCTTCTATTATCCAACCCTGCCCGAAAGCCGCCCTCAGGGAATCTTTGGGGGATTTAGCTTCTATTCCTCTGTCCTCCAGATAAATCTTGAGCGTCTTCCACAGCAACTCGAAGCAGAATTCAAACCGCTGAATCACTCCGTCCCTATCGAGCTCATCGCGGGCTTGGGTCGCGCCTTCGTTCAGACGGTCCAGGGCATGCATGAACTGGTCCAACGAGTATTCAAGCCGGTTCTTCATAAATTACCCGTCCTGTTTCGAGGATCATCGCACGAAAATCCGCGTCGACATCCGGCAGATAGACGACATCGATCTTGTGAAGACCCGCGCATTCGTTGACGCTCTCCAGAATCTTGCGAGCCTGTCGGAATTGGGGTTGTGGATGATCCACCGCGATATCGAAGTCGGCGCCCGGGGAATGACGATTCTTGGCGCGCGAGCCAAACAATAGAATCCGGCGTGGTGACAGGGAATCGCGCAGAATGGTGACGGCCTTGCCAAGAATCTCCCGTTCTCTGGAATCGTCCATCGAGCTCTTTGGCCCCTCCGGCTGCATTATACCCATTTGACTTATAAGCGTTTCTATCCGGGAGCACAAGGGGAAATCGAGTAGGAAAGGAAGTATCCCTGGCCGGGGTGAAAATGTGAGAAAAATCAGTGGGAAAAATCAGTGGCAGGGAACTATTTCCCCAAATTCCAGGCGATCCTCGGGAAGGTCGCCTCCTCTCGCAATTAGGGAAATAGTTCCCTGCCACCGATTTTCGGCGATAACCGCCTCGCAGCAGCGAAAAGGCGGCAGGCATTCGGAGAACAGTTGCTCGGCGCGCGAATGGTCGGCGTCGTCCCGCGACAGGAGCGCCACCAGCGGACCCGTATCCAGCAGAATCCCGGCGGGATTCATGGGCCGAAACCTTCCAGATGTTTTTTGTTGGCAGCGAGATCACGCGGACCCTTTTTGAACTTGCCCGCGCTGCTCCCGGCAAGTTCAAGCGCGCTGCGCTTTCGGCTCAGCTCTTTGTGCGCCAAGCGCAGCCCGGTTCGAAGGAGCTCGGATTCGGAGTGACCTGTCGATTTCTTCAGGTCCTCGAGAAGCGCGCGGTCCGCTTTCGTCAGACGAGCATGAATGTATGCTTTCATAGCGGCCATTGTAGCACAGACTGAAGCAGCGTGCTACAAGGTCATCGCGTTGCGCGTGCTCGGGATTGATCGCTCCGCACCCTTCGGTTCAGGGGAATCCTGCCGCGGACCTGGCCCGCTACTGATGTGCTGGTCAATGCCGCCTGGCTCCAGGGCGGCGGGAGCGCCTCTGTTTGTGGCACGGCTGTTCGGTCGTCATGAGTCGAGCCCCATCTCCTTCGCCGTCCGTGCGCGTGTTTGTACGCGCTTGGGGTCGGCGAGAAGACCAAGGGCGAGAAGCCTCTTCGTGGTCTTGCGCCCGACGCCGTGGATCCTCAGAGCTTCCACGACTGTCGCCGGCTGGCGTTGAAGGAGCGCATCGCGTGCCGCTCGTGAGAGTCCTGGCAGGCCTTTCAGGTGGAGCGCCAATAGGGTGGGAATATCCTTCATTTTGATCATCCTCTGATCTGCTGCCGGAGCTGCTCAGCGATTCGCTTGCTTCGGCAAGACACGAAAATTACGGTGTCCAACCCAGCCGCCGGGTTCCTCAGCTCGGCGACGAGGAGCCGTGGGGGCCCTGCGGGCGGGAGAGATCGAGCAGGGGGAGCGCCACGGTCACGGATGGGTGGCCGGGCAGGGTTTCTACCACGACGGTTTCGCGGGCCGAAGCCGGATCGAGCTGCGAGCCCGTCGCCAGCCTCGCAACGAGCCGGCACAGAGCGAGACAGCACGCAGTCGCAAGCTCGTAGTCACGCTCGCTCAGCGGGCGCTGCACATTGTCTGGATCGAAAGCCATCGCAAGTGGGTAGGCGTTCGGCCCGGTGCGCGTTTCGCCAAAGTTGCACGCAAAACGTAATATTCACGAATGACGAATCAGGGGCTGGTAATCGTCAGCCGTCATTTGGTGGAGCGAATACCCAGGCGTTTCAGCTTCTCGCTCAGGGTGGTAGGATTCACCGAAAGGAGCTCTGCTGCCTTTTTCTGGTTCCAGTTCGTCCTTTCGAGCGCGGCCATAATCAGGTTTTTTTCGAAATTCCCGACGCGCTCCCTCAGGGAGAGGCTTTCTTCGGGAAAACCATTGGAACCCTGGGGCAGGTCCGTGGTGATGTTTTTGGGGAAAAGGTCGGCGGTAATCACGTCTCCGGGACAGAGAACAACGGCGCGCTCGATGGCATTCTCAAGCTCCCGGACATTTCCGGGCCAGCTGTAATCCATAAGCAGCCTGGTGGCCTTAGGATCCACGACGCATAGCCCACGGCCGTTCTCATCGCAGTATTTCTTGATGAAGTGATCCGCGAGCAGAGGAATATCTTCGGCGCGCTCGCAGAGTGGCGGCAGTTTGATTACGATTACGTTCAGGCGGTAATAGAGGTCGTCACGGAAGGTCCCATTAGCCACCGCTTCTTGCAGATCACTATTGGTGGCCGCGATCATGCGCACGTCGACCTTTATATTTTCCAGGCCACCCAGCCGGCGGAACTCCCGCTCCTGGATTACGCGCAGCAACTTGGCCTGCATCTCGAGGGAGATGCTCGCAACCTCGTCAAGAAAGAAGGTCCCCCCGTCAGCCACCTCAAACAGACCTTTTTTGGTGCTCGTAGCGCCCGTATAGGCGCCACGAACATGGCCGAAGATCTCGCTTTCGAGAAGCTCGGAAGGGATATTGCCGCAGTTAATGGCTACAAAAGGATCGTCTGCCCGTGTGCTCGCGGCATGGATGGCTTTGGCAACCAGCTCCTTGCCGGTTCCGCTCTCCCCCTGGATCAGGACGGTGCTGCGCCGCGGTGCGATCTGTGCGATCAGGTCGTAGATCTGTTGCATCGGCGCGCTTTTGCCTATGATGTTCCGGAAGCTGAAGCGCTGGCGCAGAGATTCTCTCAGCCGTTCATTTTCATCACGGAGGCGGCGCCGTTCGAGCGCATTCTTAATCACCAATAGAATTTCATCGTTTTTAAACGGCTTGGCGATAAAGTCGAACGCCCCAAGTTGGGTTGCTCGCACGGCCTTCTCGATCGATGCGAAGGCGGTCAGAACTACCGTCTCCGGGAGGCCCTCGGTTTTATGGAACGATTCCAGCACCTGCAGGCCGTCCATGTCCGGCATCATCAGATCCAACAGGACGACGCCATAGTCCCCTGCGCGCACCATGTCGAGCGCCTGGACGCCGTTCTCGGCCAGATCGACGTGATAGTTTTCCGCGCGCAACAACGTAGAAAGGACGTCGCGCACGACCTCCTCGTCATCGACTACCAGTATTCGACCCTTAGGGTTCATTCCTGCAACTATTGCCGGATGGGCAGCTTCAATCTAAAATGAGTGCCTTTGGATGGTGCACTGTCGACAAAGATCCTTCCGCCATGCTCCTGAATGATGCCATAAGTTACGGCAAGGCCGAGGCCGGTACCCTTACCGGTGCTCTTGGTGGTGAAAAACGGATCGTAGATCCTTCGGATGTTCTCAGGAGAGATGCCCACACCCGAATCCTGGATATCCACCACCACCATGGTATCATTTTTTGAAGTCTCGACCTTCAAGGTACCCCCGGAGGGCATGGCATCCCGGGCGTTGAGAAACAGGTTGACGAACACCTGCTGCAGCTTGCCTGCGTTTCCATAGACCTTGGGAATGGACTGGTCGGGGGCATAAACGACGTCCACCTGGTTCTGCCTGAGCTGGTGCTCGAGCAGGGAGAGACTTTCCCGGATCAGGCGGTTGAGGTCCAGGTCGGTGAACTCGCTGCCATTCATGCGGGCGAAATTCAGCAGCCCGTTGACGATCTCAGCGGCCCGGAAAGTCTGTTTTTCGATCTTTTCCAGGATCGGCTTGCGGGCGTCGTCGGCGGGAGTGTCTTTGAGCAGCATTTGCGCGTAACTCGAGATTCCCGTAATCGGCGTGTTGACTTCATGCGCGATTCCGGCGGCCAGCAGGCCGATCGAACTCATCTTCTCCGCCTGCAGCAACTGATCCTCGAGGCGGGTCTTTTCGGTGATGTCGTCCATCACAATCAGGCAACCGGAGTTCAGGTCTCGGGCATTGAGCAGCGGGATGATGCTCAGGTTGACGATCAGTTTCCTCCCCTTCTGGTTTTGCAGGTACAGCTTGAAGATGTTGCTGGCTGCCTTGAGATCCCAACCGGAGGTCCCAGTGGCCTTTTGCATCGAAGCGACCACTTCCTTCCCCAGCAGGTTCTCCACGCTGGCGCCGACAACCCGCACGCGGCCGATCCCGCAGAGTTCCTCAAATGCCCGATTGCAGGATGTGCTCAAACCGTTCAAGTCGAGAGCTAAGACTGCGATGTTGATGCTCTCGATGATGTTCTCCGTATAAATCTTGAGTCGTTCAAGCTCCAGCGCCTTGTTTTCCACGGAACGATAAAGATTGGCATTCTCCAGCGCGATGCTCGCATAGCGGGAAAGGGCATCCAGAAGGTCGAGGTCCTCCGTCGAGAAATGGCGGTCTCGCGGGAGTGCCCCCAAGCCAATTACACCGATGCGGTGGCCGCGCACCCTCAAATCCTGCAGGTAATGAAGCCCCTTTGCGGTCACAGCCGGATTTGTCCGGCGCAGTCGATTGACGCCCACTGTTGGCTCGAGGCTGCCCGGGCGGACCTCAACGCCAAGGTCGGCTTCCTCAATGAACCAGGCAGCGGTCACGGGCACATCCAATCCGATAGTGTCCGCCAGGCGATAGCGGCCGGGGTTTGCAGGATCCTGCAGAAACAAGCCGACCTGGTCAATCTGAAAAGTCTTGGCAATCCGCTCGAGAATTATCCGGGAGAGGCGCGACAGGCTGATTTCCGTACCTAGCGTGCGGGCGAAATCGAGGAGGCTGGCCCGATCGTCGAATTGCTCCTTGTAAAAACTGCGGTCCAGGCGCGCCTGGAACAAGTTGCGGAGTGGGGCAAACATCATGGCAATCGCCAGAACGGCGACGCAGATGATCACAAATTCGGCGTTGGGTATGAACGGCTGTAGCCACCTCCCAAGCACCAGAACAAAGACGAGATATAGGGCGAGCAGGAGCGAACTGGCTGCCAGATAGGCTGTACCCCGGCGTACGATGGCTTCAACATCCAACAAACGGTAGTGAAGAATCGCGTAGGCGAAGGAGAGGGGAATCAGGCCGAGGAAAAGCTGCGAAGAGAGCATGGCAAAGTTAGCGCGCGCACCGAAAAGCGCCGGCAGCCCATAAATCACGGTAAACGGCACGATGCCGGCAAGAGTCCCATAACTGACCCATTTCATCTGCTGGCGCGTCGTCAGGTCCTTGGCCGCCAGCTTTCGACGCAGGAGAAATATCCCGCCCACGAGAAGGCCGGCACACAGGTAAACGAGGTGAATGCGGCCAATAATTTCGTCCGCACGGGCATTGATCGGCAGCCCGATGTTGGCCAGATGGCCGGTCAGCCAAAGCGCCTGCGCGATCATTAGCACCACTGCCGGTGCGTAAAGCAGCGGCGCCCTGGTGCGCACCGGTTTGGGATCGATCGGGAAACGCAGGCAAAAGTGGATGAAAAGTGCCGGGAGCAACAGCCACGCAAATATCGAAAGGCCATAGACCGACTGATCAAAAGCCCCCCATTTAGGCGTAAAGCTGTACAGGTACAGAACAAACGCGGTCAGACAGAGCAGATAAAAGTGGAAGGAGCGCGACAGGCTGCGGCCGCGGATAATCACAAATATCCCGATGCCCAGATACAAGAAAGCCAGGGTGATCCGCAGCCCGTCCTTGGGTTGCAGGAACTGCTTGGCAGCCAGCTGCAACCCCACCTCACGAACCTCGGATCCGGACATCACCCCGTAGAGTATGGACCCATGCGGCCCGATACGGTACACCTCATCGGAATACTCACCCAGGTTGGCGATTGCTTTGCCGTTCAGGGAAATCAGCCGATCTCCCTGCGTGATGCCGGCCATCGCCCCCGGCCCATCCTGCGTAACCTCGGCCGCCTGAAGACCGGATCCCGATTCCACCCAGAATACTCCGTCCGTCGGGTCAGTCCAGGACGCCCGATCGCGCAAATTTACAATGCCGATCGTCACCATGAATATCGTGAGCAGCGTTGTGGCGACGGTCTTGAACGGAACGGGAACCCTTTTCATCTTGAACCCTGGTAACTGGGTAGACTATCCAAGGCAAGGATAAGCAATATCTGTACCATGACTCGAGTCAACCCTCACGCCATCAATCGCCATAAATATTGAGCTGGCGTGAGTTACCTTGAAATGCCGATCGGGCCCCAAAGCTTGTGCGAATGTGGCTTCAATGCTTTGGATTCAAATCCAACATCTTGGACAACAGCAACCTTGTCCCGACAAGCATAACTGCACTGAATAGTTGCCGACAAGAATGTCAAAATCATCAAATACATGAAATCGATCTTTCACGTATTTCGTCTGTATTTTGGTTTCCGTTGAGCGGCAGGGTATCGCTAGTTGAAATTAAGGTTCAATCCGAAGCGAAGCGTACGTGGGTTCCGGGTCAGAGTGAGCTCTCCGTCAGAGGTGGGGATCAGGCTTGAACCCTGATTAAACGGATTTCGCAGGTCGATAAGAGCCTCCCAATGTCCGGCGCAGCCCAGGAAATCCGGCAGCGGGATAGCCTGCCTGAGAGAAAAGCTCATTCCTTTCGTAAAGGTGTCCAATCTGTCCGCGAACAGATCAATCGGGCTGATTGGGTCGCCAGGATACCAGCGGAGGGTTGCCTGCACATGCGTCCCTGTTTGTGGGATCTTAGCCTCGAGTTGGCTGGTCACTGAGTGGTAGTAAGAACGGTGAATATAATCCAATAACCGCGTCACCATGAGATCAGTGGACACCGGAGTGCTCGGACGGGTGATCGCCGCCGCCGTACCGTAATCGTAGGTGATTGAACCCTGCACGGTACTCATTAACATGCTGGCGAAAGCGACTCTCAGACCCTGCTGGGCATCCTGGTCACTCCTCAGCTGAACCGCGCTCGACTTCTTGCCACTCTTGGTGGTGTAACTCATCAGAAACGGCGTGCCAGGTCCGTCTACGCGATCACGATAAACCGTCACCTCCAGGGAAGTATCCTCGGCAAGTTTCCGGGCTACCGCCAGCTCGGAGTGCCTGACTTGGCTGATATTGATCTGGTTGTCGATCTTCGAAACGTTCGCAGGCTCCAGCAAATTGACCGTCTCGCCATCCGGAAGCTCGATGCTGTCATTGTCGCTGACTCGCCGGGAGGTCATCAAGGTCCTGAGCAGCCAGCCTCGATAGGGGGTGACAACTACCTGAAAATACGGGCTCCACATGGTTCTTGTGGTGCCGTAGTTAACGCGGGATAAATCGAGGCCATATTCCATCGCCAGGGTGTTAAAGAACTCGTTGCTGGCTTGGAACCCCATGGCTAGCGTTTCCATGCCGGAATCGCGCACAGCGGGATCCTGGCTAAAGAAATCCGCCGGACGAGCCGCCGTGCCTGCACTCAGGCGATTAAGGTTCATTCGCCCATAACCAAATGAAAACTTCAAGTCCCGACTGGGCTCCGGACGGTAGTCAAAAGTATTTCGCACTCTCCAGAGCGAATCGTAGCCCGATGTGAGCTGACCAGACAAGATCATGCGGCTGTGCTGGCTGACCGGCTCAGAGAAAGCAAAATTGGAGATGATGCCGGCGTCCCCCTGATTTGGGTAGGTGGCATAATTGTCTCCACCAAGAATCCCATTGGAGACTACCTGCACACTGCCATTACGACGAAATGCTTCGCCGCTCTCCTCCGGATTCGTCGACCCCGGCAAGCTCCTGAAAATTAAACGCCGATCTGAGGTGCTCCGCATCACCGTTTTGAGGTCCCAGTTGCGGGGATCATTCCGTACTGAAATAAAGTCCAGGAGTTCTTGGAGCACAAAATTGACGGTGGTGGTCTTGCCGGCATTGATAGTCACACGAGGCGAGTTAAGTACCTGGTAACCTATGCGACTTACCCGCAGAGAGTAAAAGCCGGGAGCAATGTCGTTCAGACTATAAGTCCCGCGCTGGTCGGATTTCGTGAGAGAGATGACGGCACCGGCATCGTCCTGTTTGAACAGCGCAACCACGGCGCCGATCAGGCCCTTGCCGTCAGGCGCCATGACCGAGCCCGAGAGAGACCCATTCCCTGGGGCCGCGGAGGCCGATGGAGCTACTGCCATGGACAATGAAAAAACTAAAGGGAGAATGGAGATTATGCGTCTCATGAATCTCAGTCCCGACCGCTCGTCACCAAAAGATTCGGAGCAGACCTGATCTGCGAATGAGCGTATCACGGCGACGTTAGCGATGTCAACAAGCGCGCAAATCATGTGGAGTTTGTGAGTAAGGGCCTGTCAGAGAATGACGTTTGCACTTGGCTGCTGGCCCCAGACCCGACGGCGAGGAGCCCGTCGGAAAATTAGGAGGGGTCGCGCGCATGGGGCTTGCGGGGCGAGCGCAAGGCGTGAGGAGGAGGCGATGTCGGTGCGCATCGTTGACGGCGAACAAGACGAAGATCGCTCGTCGTTCGTCACTCTGTTCGCGGCGCGGGTCCGAAATCGCAGTAGAGTATGCTGAAGTCGTAGCGCACGGTACCGCGGGGAATGCCTTCGAAGGTGAGGTCGCTAAGAGCAAGGACCTGTGCAGGTTCGATGGTCCCGGGTATAAGTCGGGTTTGGGCATCGAGAACCTTCCCGCCACCTCCGAGGCACGTCAATTTCAGCATGATGTCATGGTAGGCGACTTTGCCGTGGTTGCGGATCTCAATTTTTCCGATGGGGGCCGGCGTTGCCTGTTTGGAGGTAACCCCCTCGCGTGATTCCCCGACTTCTAAATCACCGGGGGCAAATATGCGGGTCGGACTCGCTTTGGCCGTCTGCACAATCTCAGTTGGGGCTGCAGCCTGCTTGGTTTCCTCCCTCCGTCCCTGAATGACAAGCCAAACAAGCACGGTGCCGAGCATCAGGGTGATTCCCCAAAAAATCGACTTCCTAATCATACTTGCTCCCACATTTCAAGATTCGAGATTCGAAATTCGAGATTCGAAATTGGGGACGTCACCAGTGCTGTCCCCAATTTCGCAATTTCGGAGAATGAATAGAGAGTATTTCATTCGTCACTCGTCATTCTTTTCCCGCTGGGCGATTTTGTCCAGGCGATTTCGCCGTGAATGATTGTAGCCAGACACTCACCGGCGCCCTCCAGAATCTGCGCCAACACGTTTCTGTCGCTCACGTTCTCCGGCAGCCGCAGCACTGTCATGTCGGCCCAGTAGCCTCGCCGCAAGCGGCCCAGGACGCCGCCGAAATCGAGCGCAACCGCGCCGTTCATCGTTGCCATGCGGATAATCTCGTCGCACTTCAGATCCTTGCGGTTTCGAAACAGGAAACGCATTTCCTCGAGGACGCTCAGGGAGTCGTTGCTCGCCAGCGAATCGGTGCCGAGAGCCACATTGATGCCCATGTCCAGCAAGCGCCGCACCGGATGCTGCTCGTGGCCGAAGTAGGCGTGACTTCGCGGGCAGTAAACTACGCTGCAGCTGCTGCCCAGAATTCGAGCCATTGAATCCTCATCCAGATAATTGCAATGGACGAGAATGGCGGGACGATCGAGGATCCCGAGAGTCTCCAGATAGGGGATAGGAGCAAGTCCGGGCGGAAGCCAGCCGGCAGGTAACACTCCGAGGCCGGACAGGAACTCCTTGAACTCCCCGCTCCCGCATCTTAAAAATTCCAACTCCTGCTTCGTTTCCGCGACGTGAGTGGCTAAGCGTATGCCCCTATGCCATGCGAGGTCTGCCACCGCACGGTACAGTTCGGGAGAGACGGAGTAGGGTGCATGAGGCGAGGCGCTGATTGACATGTAGGCGTCGGGCACGGCTCGTTCGAGACGTGCCTTGAGAGTGGACAGAGCCTCGCTTGCATTTTCGGGCAGAAGCGAGGCGACCTCCTCGTAGACCACCTTGCGTAACTTCTCCGATTTAAGCGCCTCCCAGCTGGCGCCGCTTGCTGAAATGTCACCCACCAGCGTGGTGCCCGCGGCCAAAGACAACTTCGCTCCCCTGCTGACAGATTCGAGGTAGTCTTCTTTCGTCCAGGCTCGCCTCTCCTTCATGACCGCGGATAGCCAGCCTGTAAACGAGGTGCTCCTACTTGTGTGTTTGCGCAGTCGCGTGAGTTCCAGATGGGAGTGAGCGTTGACCAACCCAGGTAGAATCACCGCCGAACCCCAGTCAATTACTCTGGTCTCGAGATTTGGAGGGGAGCTTTGCCATGGTTCCATCCTCGATATTCGGCCCGGGTCGGAGACATGAACCGCAGCGTTGCGCAAGAGCATGCCTGGTTCGGCCAAGACGTACTTAGCGATATGAATCGTTCGAATCATCTTTTTTTAGCTTTGCGTGAAAAGGCAGACTTACTAATCAGTTCATAAATAGGCGGACATTTGATCCAAACATGAGGAGCCGGACGGAGGTCATGTTCGCACTGGGTGGCGATCATCGGTATCGGAATCGGGGTCGCAGTCGCAATCGCAGTCGCTATCGGCTTTTGCAGACCCACACAACCGATTGCGACTGCGACTGCGATTCCGATTCCGATACCGACGGATATGCTGTTCTCCTCTCTTTCTGATACCGCCAAATGTCAACCTACTTATGAACTGATTAGTGGCTCGCTTCGCTCGCAAACTTTAGGGGTCGAGGGGCAAAGGAACAAAGGGGAAAAACCAGTTTTTGGCCCTTGATCCCTTTGGCCCTTGGCC
Organism: Acidobacteriota bacterium; assembly: GCA_049511215.1. Taxonomy (GTDB): domain Bacteria; phylum Acidobacteriota; class UBA6911; order UBA6911; family UBA6911; genus JAFNAG01. The sequence continues at coordinate 17,191 of JBEKYG010000013.1, forward strand.
CCTTTGAATAATGCCTATATTTTATTTACTCTCAGGTATTTGTGTAATTTCCGAAACGCAAGTTTAGAAGGGCACAAACACGAAGGGCCTG
>JBEKYG010000014.1:0-17256 GCA_049511215.1 Acidobacteriota bacterium
CGACAGCCTGGCCAAACCGCTGACAGTGGCGGTAGCATTTTTCTTTTTGCTCGGTTTCCATTAAGCCCCCTACAGCACTTTGATGACCGGCTTACGCGCGTAGTCCTGGTAGATCCAGACTTCCTTGGTGGCTCCCGGCGGGATGCCGTCGAACATTTGGATTTGCTCTCGTTCATGCGGCCGGGCATCCTCGTTCGTTTTCACCTGCACCAGACGGATCCCCTGGCGACCGATCGCGATGATATCGAAAAGCCCAAGACTTCCGGCGCTCCGGGTGCAGTGATATCCAGCATCCTCGAGCGCTCGAATGGCTTTGTGTTCGTTCCGCGTCCCCTTCCGCTTGGCATTTACCCTCTTCCGCTTCTCACTCATCCTTTTGCCTTCCTCTGCCCGATAGCTGCCTCGATACCGGCCTCGTCCGTGCAGGATGCTGTCGATGCTGGATCCAATTCGCCGCACGCCCTTCAAGCCGGGCAGGTTGCCGATCAGTATCAATGCACAACACCTGCGGTTACTGGCCACTCCTCCGCGTTCAACGACTGCAGGGGTGGTTTCAACTGCGGCCAACATTGCGGGATCGTCTTGGCTTTCCCGGCGGAGCATGAGCAGCGGAAATTCACAATGCGCCATTCCTTGCTCGGATATTCGGCGTCGAGGCTTACAATACGGCGGGGGTCCGACAGTTTGTAGAAGGGGACTACCGGGTCATCCGGTGCTGGCTCGTCACCTGGAGCGGCCTTGGTCCGAACATGAAGGCGTCCATCCCCCTGGCAAGTCTCGCAATGGCTCCAGTCGAACTTATGCTCATGTGCCGACGGCTTTGCTGCATCGGTGCCCGGAACTGGCTGGATTGGATTTGTGGGGGCACGTCCTTTGTCCTGCTCTCTGGAAAGCCAAGTAGTGATAAATCGCAGAATTCCCTTGGGGGTCTTGCGACGGCTCGGATTGGCTATACACCAGGCCCGCATTTCTCTGAGCTCTTGCATAACATCAACTGCAGGAAACAGGCTGGACCACTCCGACACGTCCGCCTCGGTGATCTTGCGTTCGTCGCCGCTGACAAGCGGCATCGAGATGACGGTGGGCGAGGACGCTTCGCGCTCCGAGCAATAATCTCCTTCCTTTCCCTTCCCTTCCTTTCCCTTCCCTTCCCCTTGTGCACTATCAAGTGGCGTGGAGCACGCGTCAGCCACGCGTGAATTTGGGTGGAATGCCCCAAAATCGCTGTCCAGCGTCCTGTTTTCGGCTGCTTCATCCCGTCGCGTCCCGCTCACGTCAGCCACGCGCGAAGCACGCGTGAACCACGCGCCGAGTATGGAAGCGGCTTCCTCGCTGCACCGGAACCAATCCCCGTGGTCGCGATGGCCGATGAGCGCCCGATTTATTTCAGCTTCCAGGCTTTTGTCGCCCAGGATGTAATCAGCCAATTCGATAGGGCACGCAGACATTGCCTGGATGTCTCTCAGCTTGCCGTCAATGTTGCGCGACCTGCCAATCTTGAACACCTTCGCGTGCGGAGAAACGACAAGGTAGACGAATGTCTTTCCGTCCGGAATCCCTGGCTGCACTTCGGGGCCATTCGGACCAGGGAGCTTGCTGTCCATCTCCCTGTTGTTAATCGCCTGATGTTCCGCGAACGTCGGAATAGCCCCATAGGGCTTCCCTCCAACGAAGAATTTGAAGATAAAGCCAGCCGCGTGCAACCCATCCAGGACCTCCTCAAAATCCAGTTCGTCATACGGCAGGACGTCCAGCTTGATCTCGTTCGGACGCCACTTGAAGCGCCCCTCCCGGTCGGCCACGGTAAAGAGCCCAATGAACGCCAGTCTGAGCGGGAGCCCAGACTCCCTCTCGGCCTGGTACAACTCCTCATGCTTAAACAGCTCCGGTTTGACCGTTCTGATACGAGCCATCGATAAATCCTCCGGTAAGAAAGAGTCGGTTTGAATCATGACGACACACCTCCGTCCAGAGCACGGTCTCGCCGGTCCGCGCCAGAAAAGCACGACCCGACAGGCCTACACACTGCGGGTGCGGAAACAGAATACGATTGCTACTGACTACTCAAACTTGAGTCGGCGAATGAACTGCCAGTCCTTAACTCTCACAGCGCGAGTTTGCAGATGCAAAACCACAAACTGAGGAGAACTGAACCTGACCGCGGTCGAGAATCAGAAAATCAGCTAAAAAGCCTGCCACTCAGAACGTATGCTCTAGAGCTTGGCCATTGCACAAACAGACCTCTCCACAGGGCACGGATGCATCGCTGAAACTCCCGATCCAATGAAAAGCGTGTGCCAGAATTGTGCCAAAAACGGTTACTTTTTATGGCAGATTGACTTAAACGGGATTGCGCGAAAACCCGCCAACCAGCCGGAATACAATCCTTTACGGGTTTTTGCAAGAACTTGCAGGAAGGCTACGTCTGACTTCGAATCCGCAGGCCGCCCGTTCGAGTCGGGCCGGGTGCGCCATTATTCTCAATAATTTACAGCTTCGGATTAATCCCACCAGAGCCCAAAACAGGCCGACTTTGCCCGTAAACTCATAAAATCGCCGCAGCAGGGGTGACAGTCTGAAAAAATTGTCCCCATGAGATCAAATTTGAATCCAGCTTTGATGCATCGTTTTTGATGGATGACGGACGCAGCTATCCTCTATCCTGGTCCCGGTTTTTGGCAGACCGACGACGTCCATGCGAAGGAGCATAAGCGAGTCGACTTCCTCGAACGGGACTTCGCGGGAGTGTGTCGCGGTTTGGCTGATAGTAAGAATAGGACGCGTTTTTCTAATGGGGCTGGGCTTGGCTTTTGATCGGGGGCGTGATGTTAGATCGAGCCGCTTGGTCCAGCGACCTCTGACGACCGCGATGGCCAATATACCGGCCGACTGGGATTCGCGGGCAGTACTTCGGCTGTCATCTTTACCGCAATCCTGACCCAAACACCAACCTCGCAGGGCGAAGCCTTCATCGCAGGTCGCGTTCCGCAACGTCCGTTGAGGTTGAACCTCACTTGCTGTTGATCTTCTCCCACTCTTCGCGCGTCAAAGCGGTAATTGGCGGCAATTGCTTCGACGCGAGTGCAGTGTTGATGCCGGGCATTTCCTTTGCGAGCCAGGCGTCAAAGTCCCTGACCACATCACCGAGCTCGCGAGCGATGGCGCCCGTGCGTTCGACCTGTGTCTGCGCCGGGCGGCCTTCATAGCCGATCACGTTGCCGTAGAGATCGGCGAGGTTTTCGCGCAAGCGCTCCTCGCCCGTGATCGCGCCGCCTTCTCTGGTAGCGACGATCTTTCGCCGCAGATCGTCGACTTGCGCCGAAGCCGACCGCAGACGCGCTGCCAGCAGATCGTTCGCCGGCAACTGCGACGCTCGTTGCTCGAGTGCGAGCCGAACGCCGTTGATGCGATCAACGTCGAACGTCATATCGCCGAGCAGATTATACAGTCTCATCGAAAGATCAAACTGCGCTTTGCGGTCGGCCATCGTGAACTTGGCGCGCGGATCAAGGGCGACCACCAACTGCGCCGTGTAGACGCTCTTGTCCTTCGTCATCCTCACTGTGTAAGTCCCGGGTAAAACGCGCGGACCGATGGAGGCGCCGCCGGCTGCCACGGCTGCGCTAGGTACGCGCGGCGCCGGAAGATGCATCGACCAGGTCGCACGGTTCAAGCCGCGGCGCTTGCTGCTGGGAATCGTGCTCAGAACCTTTCCGCTCTGATCGAGAATCTCGACCTTCAAGTCGCCAAAGATGTGCCGCTTCTGTTGGTAGTAGGTGATTACCGCATCGTCGGTCGGATTGTCTCCGGCAAACGAAGCATCGCCGTTAGCCCAACCGCCGCTTGCGGGAAGCCTTTGCACGGCCGGCCGGGCGTCAATGAACGCGGCTTCCCTCGCAAGAATCTCCGGCGTGAGAACTCGCAGTGGCGTGATGTCGTCAATGATCCAGATGCCGCGGCCGTGAGTGGCAATCACCAGGTCATTGTCGCGCGGGTGAATTGCCAGATCGCGGACGGCAACGTTGGGCAAGTTGCCTCCCGTGTATTGCGCCCATTGCTTGCCGCCATCGAGCGAGACCCATAAACCCAGTTCAGTGCCGGCGAAAAGCAGATCCTTGTTGACCAGATCTTCTTTCACCACGTGGGCATAGCCTCTTACATTTCCCGTGGGCATGATCACCGCCGTCCATGTCTGGCCAAAGTCGGTGGTTTTATAAACGTATGGCCGCATATCGCCGAAAGTGTGCAGATCGAAAGTCGCGTAAGCGGTGCCTTCGTCAAAGTGGCTGGCCTCAATCGACGTCACCCAGGCATTCTTGGGCAGCCCGTTGATGTTGCCGACGACATTCTTCCAGGTCTTGCCACCATCGCGCGTGACGTGCACGTTACCGTCGTCGGTGCCCACCCAGATCAAGTTCGGATTCTTCGGCGATTCGCAAATCGCGAAGATGGTCGTGTGCATTTCCGCGGACGAATTGTCGACGCTCACTCCGCCCGATTGTTCCTGCTTCTGTTTCTCCGGATCGTTCGTCGTTAGGTCGGGCGAGATGCGATCCCAGGTCTGCCCGTAATCGCGCGAGCGAAACAAGAATTGCGCGCCGATGTAAACCGTGCCTTTCGAGCTCACATGAATCGGCGTGTTCCAGTTAAAGCGAAGCTTGCTTTCCTCGTACTGCGGCAGCGGCTGGATATTGCGCGACTCGTGGGTCCAGCGATTCACGCGGCCAATGTAGCCGCCCTGCGACTCGGCATAGATATAGTCAGGATCGGAAGGATCGACAAACATCCAGAACCCATCGCCGCCGTACATATTCTCCCAACGGCTGTTGGTGATGCCGCCCGGATACTGCGAGTCACCGACCCATGAACTGTTGTCCTGCAAACCGCCATAGACGTGATAAGGCGTGTCCATATCCACGCTGACGTGATAGAACTGCGACACGGGCAGGTTGTCAGCTTTCCACCAGCGATTACCGGCGTCATACGAGTACCAGACTCCACCGTCGTCGCCCGTAATCAAGTGATCAGTATTGTTCGGATCGATCCAGACATCGTGAAAGTCGCCGTGAGCGCCGCCGGAGATGTTGCTGAAGCTCCGGCCGCCGTCGTTGCTGGCGATGAGCGGGCCGTCCGGCTTGTAAACCTTGTTCTCGTCTTTGGGGTCGACGATCAGATTCGCAAAATAGAACGGGCGGTAGATCATGTTCTGGCTCCGATCTAGCGCCGTCCACGTCTTGCCACCGTCATCCGAACGATACAGGCCATTCTTTGGTATCTCGGCTTCAATGAATGCGTACACGATGTTCGGTTTTGAAGGGGCCACGGCCACTGCGATGCGGCCCCACGGTTTTGACGGGAGACCGGGAGCGCTCCTCCCATCAAGTTCAGTCCAGGTCTTCCCGCCATCAGTGCTCTTAAACAGGCCGCTGCCGCTGAAAGCGTCCGGTCCTTCGCCGCCGGAGCGGAACGTCCAGCCCTTGCGTCGAAAGTCCCACAGTCCGGCGTAGATTGTCTGCGGATTCTGCCGGTCCATTGAAATCGTTGAGCAGCCCGTCGATGCATTGGGTCCCTTCAAAATTCTGGTCCAGCTCTGACCACCGTCAGTCGTCTTGTAAAGGCCGCGCTCGTCGCTGTCACTCCACAATTTGCCGGGCGCACAGACATAGACCGTGTTTGTGCTGGCCGGATCCACCAGAATCTTCGAGATGTGCTCAGATTCCTTTAGCCCCATGTTCGTCCAGTTCTCGCCGCCATCAATGGACTTATATACGCCATCGCCGATCGAGACGCTGTTGCGCATCCACGATTCTCCCGTTCCCACCCAGATGACTCTCGGATTTGTTGGATCGATTGTAATCGCACCGATCGATTGCACCGGTTGCTTATCAAAGACCGGCTTGAATGTCGTTCCGCCGTTGACTGATTTCCACACTCCGCCACTCGCCGAGCCGATGTAGACGGTGAGCCGCTGGCCTTCTTGGACTGCGTCAAGCGCGGCGATGCGCCCGCTGATCGCGGCCGAGCCTATATTGCGCGCGCCGAGTCCGGAAATCGTTTCTGAGTCAATCTTCACCGCCTGTGACTGCGCGGCGGCGGAGGCTGCGAGCGCGAACGTCAGGGCCAGTGTCGCTGACAAAACGATAAGTTTTCGATTCATTGTGTCATTCCTTCCTTCCGACATTCAGTTTGAATTCGACAGCGCTTGCGGTTCCGTCAGGCGCCGGGATGCCTACGGCATTTTTGGAGGGCCTGGCCTGCTAAACCGGCTATCATCAAGCGAAACGTTGGCTTCGATCTTCTCATAGACTACCTTCGACTTGTCCTGGATCCCCTTCGTGTTGGTTTCAACGGAGAACGGCAAGTACCAGCCATTGACTTCCTTGTAGTCCCCCAGTGCGGTTTCGTACTCGCGCTCGGCTCCGCGCACTACTCGCTTGGTATCGATCTTGATCGGCACGTAATAATCAGTGTCCAGATAATAGAAGTAAACGTCGCCGTTTGGCTTCGTCACTTTCAGCCTAAAAGTGTCCGTGCCTTCGAATTTGTCCATGCCGACAAACTCGACCTTGTTACCTTTCTGTTGATAGTTGACAAGGGGGCCGTCGAAATCTGAGATCTCAAGAATCGACTTCATCTCTTCCTCGCCCAGCGACTCGGCGTCCTTCTTGCCGTTCCAGGGCTCAATCTTCCAGCCGGTTTTGCCGTCATAAGCGTTGATACCGGTCATGCCCTGCAGCGAGAACTCTTCGCGCACCGAATTCGGGCGCTTGTTCTCCTGGACGACGACGGCTTCAAGCCCGCCGCTGACGATGATCTTGCCGGTACGGCGCAACGAACTTACTGCCTGGATCCTTTCGATGCCGCCGATCGTCTTGATGTAATGGGCAACGATCTCGTCGACGGTTTGAGCTGATGCGACCGGAGAAAAACATACCAACGCGCCGATTAAGACAAGAATTCCACGCATGATTGATCCTTCATCCCTTTTCTGAGTGTCGATTTGCCACTATCACGGTACGAACTTCAAAGATGTTTACCTCAGCACGATAGTCCAAATAAGCTGGTGCCTTGGGATCGGAGCTCAGTCGTGAGCGCCGGCCCTGCTTCTGATATGGGGTGTTATGTCAACCACGAGGCGTGAACCTCCCCCGCCTGAGGATTGTAGGCTAAAACGATATCAGCGTCGGCCGCGAACGCATCCGGGAGGACCTTCAAGGCGACGTCACGAATCAATTTCGTATCGCGCGCCCGATACACCTCGCCCATGCCACCCGCGCCGAGCGGCACCATGATCTGATATGGCCCCAGAAACGTCCCAGAAGACAGGGTCACAACCGTTCCTCAGCAGACATCATTCGATGGACAAGCTCTGATACGACCGTCAACCTATTACATGTAATTCGAAAATCCCGAGCTATAGGCGAGATTATACCTATTCATTCAGTTCAGTCAAAGCCTCATAGCCCTTCCACATCAGGAACCTGAGGCCCGGGGAGGAGGGCAGACGAGCGGAGGCCACCGTTCGACAGCGCAGGTTTCCCATAACGGGACTTCTGGACCGCGTCGCAGACCTGCAGCGAAAAGCCGTGCGCGCGCAACCGCGGAATTACTTCCGAGTACGCCGTCACTCGAGACTTGGCACGGTTTTCGGGGCTGATATATTTCACCAGAGCTTGTGCGACAACGATGGCCCAGAGCAATTGAAACAAATCGGCAGAAACTGCGTCGCTCATAATCGTGCCTGCGCCGCATTTCTAATTGCGGCACGGGTCCTGTTCCATGGAGGATCTGGCGTATGCTATCACCGCTGCCGCGAGAAAAGGAGGCGCTGGCGTTAAGCCGGCGAAGAGGCCCACCATCAGCGCCGACAGAATCCCCAGAAGGGGCACGACCAACATTGGAGTTTCTGGCCAGCCCAAACGTCTCATGACACTCACACAGGTGGTGAAGAAGATCAGGTCAGCCACACCAATGACCCCGACAAGCTTCCCTTTCAACCGTAGAGAGACTGCGAGAAAGTAGGCAACTTGCGGCGACCACGAGCGCCAGTAACAAATAGATGAAGGCACGGTACACGAACTGTTCAGCTTAACAAGAACTCCGCGACGGTTGCGGACGCGCGACGCTTCGCCCAAGACAGGGAGCGCCACATCTCAATTGTGACAACAAGGTACCAGAGACCGATGGCCGGCCCCGGATCGACTAGGCCTGCGTCCGCCGGCGGAGCTGGAAAGGTGTAGAAATTGAGGACCAGCAGGCCTACGGCAATGGCCAGCCCAGAGAATGCAAACACTCGCCCGAAGCGGGGATGTCGCAACATGGCGAGCGCGAAGCAGATGGTCCCCAAACCAACGTAAGCATCCCACGCCTTGCCGATGCCGAGCCAGATACCGGTTATCGGTGCCGAGACTTTCTCACCGCTGACCAAAGAGCCGATCGCCAATTGCACCAGGGCCATGGCAGTAAACAGCACGCCACCCAACGCGTTCAACAGTAAGCCCAAGGTACTTGAGACCATTGGCCTCTCCAGATCGAGCAACCCTTTTAGGCCAAAGCTCGCCACCGCCAGTGCGGGGCCGAAACAGGCTGCGAGTGCAGTTGTTGCCAGCAATGGAAGACGAAGAAAGGCGACGAGCGGGTATGCCAAGCAGGTGAAGAATCCCGCAACGATCCCGAGGTGCACCGCGTTCAGCTTTGCGGTCACCGCTGAGTCAGTGGAACCCGACATTTTGCTCCTCCGTCGCACGAGATGGGGATCAAACAACCGGCGAATGCTTTCTGCGTCGCTAGATTCTAGTCGACGCGGGGCGGATAAATCTTGCTCCCAAGAAAAGGAGAATGTAAACGTCCTTTCATGAACTACGCTTTCGAAGGCCAACTTATAAGCATTTCTATCCGGGAGCACAAGGGAAAGCGGGGGGGCAAGGAAGGAAATCCCGCGAGAACTCGGGGCGGGCCGCGAATTGTCGGACGGAAATCGGTTTCTGAACGGCAGAAAGCCCGGCAATTCGCTGGCTAGAACGGAACGAGTTCCGTGGTTGTAGCCCTGGACTTCGCGCGCCCGAGGTCTCGGGCGTACTTGATCGACCCTGGGGTGTCGTATTTCTTCAGGTAGGCACGGTCCACGAGATCCTTCAGGCGCTCGCTTCTGGTGCGTATGGTGCGCACTGGGATTTTTCGACCGGCGACCTGGACCGCGCCCTGCGGTTCCTCGAGGAACGTCCGGTACCAGCTTCGCGGCTTCAGGCTCCACGACCGCACAAAAACGCGGCCTTCCACCACCACGGCCCAGATCCCTATGAAACGGTGCGGCTGGGTGCCGGCCCGGATGGCCAGGATCTTGCTATCCCGGATGATGGCCAGGATGTCGTCCGGAAAACGTCGCTTCGTTTTCATGCACGCCTGCGCGGTCAGGCAATTCACTTGGGAAAATGGTGACAGGCTACCATTTCCCCATTTCGTGTGAAAGCCTCGCATTCACGGGGGGAATCGGCGAAAATGGGAAATGGTGGCCTGGCCCCATTTTTGTGACTTGCGGCGAATCTGGGAGATAAGTACTATGTCCCCAGATCTCAAGGACATCCTGGCGTGAGGATCCAGTGGCCGCCTGACTCTTCCCTTGTGCCCCCTGGATAGAATGTCCTATAAGTCTCTTAAGGCACTGATTTAGGAAACATTTCAGCGCCTGCGGAAGCTCTCGAACGGGAACTCCCTTGCTCCGATGCTCCACTGATCGAATTCATCGGGAGTGTCGAGGATGTAGGATATCTGCGGTGGGCCTGCCTCCGGGCCCAGGCGGGCAGTCTGCTTTTCTTTGACTTTGACGGCGGCTTTGGCGGAACGCTCGCCACGCGCGGTCACGAGCAGCGAGCCGGAACGGACCCTGATCGAGGTGCCCAACGGATCCACATCGAAGCGAAAAGCGCCGCTCCCGGAGATTTGGGCGAGGCCGTGAGGTGTGGAAATTCTTAACTTTGTTTTAGAAAAGAGGGCCGTTGGAGGTTCAACGTAAACGATGGCGGAGCCGCGCAAGATCTCGAATTCCCTCTCCGGGTCGGAACTGCTGACTGCGACAATTTCGGCGGATTCATTCACGTGTATCATGCTTTGCCATTTATTCACGTTTATCATGATCGGCCCGGCAATGAGTACAGCCCGGCCGCCGCGCCCGGTCGACAAATGAGCCCCTTCCAGCATGTGCACAAAATTTCCTGGTGAAGTGTTGACGAGGTCCAGACCGGCTTCGCCCTGGCGCTCGAGAGTGACTCTGCCCTCGTGGCGGGTGATCGTTCCGGCTCTCAAAAGACCGGTGCTCCAGCGATCGAAACCGTCAGGAGCATCCTTCTTGTTCGCGACCTTTGCCTCCAAGTGCGACGTGCCACCGCCCAGGAGCAGGCGTCTCCCCTGGCTTATGGCGGTTGCTGCAGTTCGCACCTGCCCGCGGCGCACCTCGACGGAGGTCTCCGCCGGGGTTACCTCGAAGCGGGCGACGGCCCCACGCTTGACGGCGAAGATCCCGCGCGGTGTCATGATGCTGATCGGCCTCATCGGAACCGTCTCTGCCGAACTCACAATTATAGAGCCCTCCAGCAGCTCGAAGACTGCTTCTCCGGCCGTGCTCCCTATAGCTCGCAACCGAGTCAGACGGTTCAGACAAAGATAGGCCTCCAGACTGATCCTCAATTCGAGGTAGCCTGAGGTTTCGGTGGAGAGCGTTTGGCCGTCCCTTACCCGGAAGTCGGGAACAACGCGGTACCGTTCTTTCTCTCCGTCCCCGGTGGCAAAGGCCTCGCCTACGGCTCGTACCGCCATGCCATGGTCGGCTATGGGAAAACACCAGCGGTCGAATTCATCATAGTATTTCAAATTCAGCAAGGTGATCACCGGGATCAAGGGATTACGGCCAGCTAACTTCGCTTTTTTGCCGCCGTTGACCTTTTGCACGTTATGGCCGATCGCCTCGCGACGTCCGCCCAGTTCGATTTCCCCCTCAAATACATCAACAAGAGTGGCAGACGGCTCGATGGTGATACGGTAAAGACCCGTTTTGGCGACGGTCAATATGCCTTGGGGTGTCGCAAGTTCAAAGGCCACGATTTCGTTCATCTTGCCCACCCTGGCCCCCCGGACATAAGGCCCAAGCGATCTCAGCACGGGATTTCCTGCCTTGATCATGAAGGTCCCGCGCAGCAGCTCGAAGCGCGCCTCCGTCAGCCTGGTGTCGACTGCGCGCGCTTCAGACCACTCATCAAGGTTGAGGAAGGCAGCGGAGCTGATGAGGATTTCGGCGCGGCTCATGAAGTCGGTGGCCAACCGGTCGCCGTCCATCATCTGAATGTCCGGCTCGGCCGGCTGCCGATCGCCGCCTTGTGCGTGTTGGATGAAGACCTGCCCGCGAATCCGGCTAACCATTCCCGCTCGGGTCGAAATCGCGTACTGCGCCTGAACCCATGCCGATCGGGGATAACAGGAAAATCCCACGGCGACGATCAGGCAGAGAGCGGTTTTTAAAACTTGCTGCTTCATCTATCGGACCTTCGGAGATTGAAAAACGCCTGGGAATATGTTCCCCCTGATTTATAAGCATTTCTATTCGGGCGCACAAGAAGAAAGCGGGGGGGATAGTCCGAATAAGCTGCATTCGCATCCCAAAGCGACGTGCGAGCCCTCATGGGGATCGTTCATTTCAGCTTCTGATATGGATCATTATGTCAACCTCGAGGCGTTAACCTCGCCCGCCTGGCTTGTAGGCTCAAACGATATCACAGGATGCCGTTTGCAGTGCACGACCCACTCGTGGCGGAACAGCTGACGGACAAAGGAGTGGAACGCCTTCGGGTCCGCGAGATGCTGAAGCCGGCCGTGGAAGCCGAACTCGCCTTTTGTGAAAGCGTGCTCCAGAGCTGCCCTGAATTTGCCTCGGTGGCAGTAGGCGGCACAGGGAGGCTTGTCATCGGAAGCAGCGTAGTCGCGGTCAGTCCCCGTTAAAACTATGCCGGCTTCTTGGTATCTCCTAAAGAAACGTATGCCCAGGCGAATGGAATAACCGTCAGCAGATCAATAACCGCAAACGGCTTCCACATGCCGGGAATTCCGGAGCTGATCCAGTAATAGAGCACGGTCAGACTGTATGCCAGCTTCAACAAAATGCCGTATGGGATCAGATTGCGGTTTGGCAGCGGCCGTCGAGCCACCGCGACAAACATAAGTGCGAAAATGATAAGCACGGCCGCCGGGAACTGGACATAGCCGTAATGGTTGGGCGGGGTGACTCCGTAAAAGGCAAACACCGAGCTTGCCGCAAACAAGAAAGCCAGCCCGAGCAGGCCGTCGTACAGCGCGGCCGCGATGAAGATAGTGACAATAATCGGCTGACGATTCATAAGATCTGTCCTTTCTGGTGACGGCTTGTACGCAGCATGTTCTTGAAATTGTCCCGCCGCCAATTGGTGAATTCCGTGCTGTACAGACGTACCACAAGTTGCCGGAAGCCCCCGGCCAACTCCTCCGGGCTCATGTGGGTCGGGATATAATTGACGTCGAACAGCGTACACCGTTCCCACGCTTTCGGCCTCAGCAGGCGCCGCTCTTTCGCCAGGCGATCATAGAGCGGCGTTCCCGGAAACGGCGTCTGGATCGTTACCTGTACCTCGTACAGTCCGGCATCACGAACAAATTCATATACCTGCTCGAAAATGTCTTTCGTGTGGCCGTCCAGACCGATGACAAAGCAGCCGTTTACGGTGATTCCATGCGACTGAATGCGCTGGATGGCGTCCTTGTACCGGGGGTACCATCTACGTTTCCAGTCGCTGTGCAGTTCGAGTCCAGCCAGGCCGGATTCGATCGGACTCTCCAATCCGATGAGCACTTGCGCACAGCCGGAATCCCGCATGCGGCCCAATAGCTCCTCGTCTTCGCCGATTGAGATGTCGGTCTCGGCAAACCAGCGGAATCGCCGGTCACCAAGCGTATCGAGCAGCTGCCGCCAATAAGACTTGTTGACCATGGAGTTGTCGTCGGCGAATTCGATAAATGGATGCGGCCAGACGCCAAGAATGCGATCGATTTCGGCCACTACCTTGCCTATCGGTTTCTGCTTGTAAGTATCAGTCAATAGAATTGACCCGGCACAGAATTCGCAGCGATGCGGGCAGCCTCGGCTGGTCTGGACCGTCAGCCGGTTATATTTATTGATATCGAGCAGTTCAAACGCGGGCATCGGCGAGTCGGCCAGATCATAACCGAGGCCGGTCGCGTCATAGATTGGTTTCAGGCATTCATGCGCGCAATCGTTCAAGACGTCCGTCCAGACTGCCTCGCCCTCGCCGACAATCACCGACGTACAGAATTCCAGCGCTTCGTTCGGCAGCGCCGTTACATGCGGTCCCCCCATGGCGACGGGCACGCCTTGCGCGCGATAGCGCGACGCCAGCTCGTAGGCTTCCCCAATCTGAGCGCTGTAGCTGGAAACGGCGACCAGATCGAACCCGTCGGGCAGATGCTGAAGACCGGCGAGAGCGGGAATCTCGATGTACTGCACCTCATGTTCCGGCGGCGTTTGACCTGCTAGCGTAAGAAGGCCCAGGCTCGGCAGCGACGCGATCGTTTTGCTCCGCTCGACAAAGCCGGGCAAGGTCAATCCCAGTCGCAAAAGCTCTTGGTCGCAAACTCGGATGCCGCTCATGGCAATCAGACCGATTCTCATACCGCAAACAGCCTCCATACAAGTAAGCCTACAGCTGCACCAACTGACAGCACGGGAATGAAAAACAGATGCCTAAACGGCTTGATAAATGCGGACAGATAACAGACAAGCGGCATGGTCACTGCGCCGATAAGGAGAAGCCACGAGGCAAGGCCGATGCTGTCGGAAAGGCCGAGGGCCCGCGCGGTGAGTGCGAGACCAAGATTCAAAAGACCGAGACCGAAGAATGAAATATGGGCCAGGCGAATCATCCGCCGAGTCCAGGAGCCATAGCCGCCCAGCCAATGCTCCTCATGAAAAAATAAGCCGCTGATTGCGCCCGCGACGATGCCAAGTAGGATACCGAGCCAGGCGGCATAGATATTGATCATCATCTGAGGTCCCCCGTGCTCGAGGTCTCGACTGTTCTGATAGTGTATTTCTCCGGGCATTGAGATTGCAAAGAGATTTAGCAGTTTCCTTCGACGGATAGAGAATCTTTATCCGTATCTTCTTTGCATTTCTCCACGAAGATTGAGACTTCAGTCGTCTTTCCCTCTTTGGTTGCGGCCACCGGCCGCGTTAGGAAGGATAAGCCGCATATTCGATCGAGGTCCGCGCGCTTGCGGCGCCAGCGGCGTTAGTTGAAGTCGAAGGCGATGCCGTAGCCGGTTCTTGAATTCGCCGGCCGCGCATAGGTGCTTCCAAGTGTTGTAGCATGCGCAGGCAAGCTTGCCGCCTGACCAGCGCCACCACGAATAATCGCGGGATGTCCTCAAGTGCTACTCGGGCAGAAACCAGAATACGTACCCGCACCGCGTGCAGATATAATTGACGGCCTGTGCGTTGGCCCAGTCGAATTTAAAAAAGGTGGCGAGCCGCGTGTTCAGCAGTGAATTGCGCTCGTGAAACGTTGTGTTCCCGCACACCACGCACGATAGTCTCCGGCCGCAGGCATCCACTTCGATAGTGCCATCTGCCTGTGGCAGCTCACGTAATCCACTGTCTTGCGGTTCGCCATTTTGGGATGTTGGCGCCAGTCCATTCTTGTCACGCTGGCAGTTCCAGCAAACGTCGAAGTCATCATCTACAGTTTCGCCACAACCAGTGCACTTCCACATAGGATCCGTCTCCAGTCTCGGGAAACTCAGTTCAACGTGTCGGCTGTCCGGGCAGCCATGGGCTGCCTGCCCCCTTCAAATAGCATTGGCCGCCGGATTCAGCGGTGGAGGAAGGACAAGCCACGTATTCGATTGAGGTCCATGCCAAGGCGCCCGTGCGGCGCCGTCAGGTGCAGCCGGGGGTTAGACAGACCCGGCTTTGTCACTTGCGGACTTCCTGCTCTTCAGGCGCCTCGCTTCAATGAACCTGAACGCCATAAACCACACGACGCACGCGACCGCGTACGCAACGGCCGCTTCCATGGGTGACGTTACACTGAAAGCCGCGGTCCCCGTCAGCGCGAGGATCGCTCGCAGGAGCTGTATGAAGCTGAAGATGAATAGCAGCCCGGTGATGAGTTTGCCGATAAAGAATCGATCGACCGAATCACTGAAGAAGGCCGTATCGACTGTCCTCCTTGTCTGTCTACGTAAAATATTCAGGGTCTTCTCCAAATCGTGTGGGTGATTTTTGACTTTTCAGCTTTCTTTTGACCTGCTCTTCTGCCACTCCCTGGAGCAATTGGATTTTTCAGGCATGGCTCGGGGGCCGATGGCTTCTTGCAGGAAGTGCTCATCGAAGCTAAAGTATGGTTGCCCGGTGAAGCGGTATTTGCCGGTATAGCCAACCAGGAGTTGATCGAACATCGCAACGAGAGGGGGTTGAATAACTATCCTATCTCCCTCCTCGCCAGACACTCCGGCATCAAGGCTGAAAGATTGGGTAAGAGCCACTGATAGAGCCTTCATGGGGCGGTTGACTCCCAACATTTCCTTCTGGATCTCCTCTGGCCGGAAAGCTCGCTCGATGAGAAAACCTAGAAAGACTCGAAAAACACGGCGTGGCCGCCGGCCAGATCCAGAGGGAAATCCCGGATTGTGTCTCCGCCGGCCACGCCGAGCTTACAGCCATCAGCTCTCAGCTGTCAGCTAAAATCATGTCCACAAATAAGTTCCCGGTTCATAAAAAAATTGTGTCAAAAGAATAAAACGAAGTAATACGAAAGTGATTTTGGGTTTTTCGTGATTGCCATTTTGTTCGTTCACCATGGTTCAGCTGGGCTTGCCTTTTGGCTTGATTTTCCTGATGCCCAGAACTGCGCATACATCCGAGGTTCGGTAATTCGATTTGACGGGAATGCCAAATTTGTTAAGTCGAGATTGAGCCTCCCATTTATAAGGCTTTTCAAGGATTAGCTCAATTTTGTGCTCCGCGCCAAAATGTGAATCCGCACCAGTAGGGATTCCAATTCTGGCGAAGGATTCAGGAATGCGCGAATAGACAAGCGGATTACGCTTCCAGGTCGAATGTTGGAAACCCAGTTTCTCGATCTATTAGTATCCGAAGTCGTCATTTGCAGCTTGGTTTTTTTCACCACACGCGATCAGAGCCACCGGACTGTGATTCTGACTCACCCATCGCATGATCTGCCGGCCATTTTTGGGATCGGCACCGAACGGCCCACCCCCCCATTCAGCAGTGTCCTTGTGAACCAGCATGCCGTATTCGGGAGGGCGGGCTTTAAAGTCTTCCAGTATCCTGTCCTCGCCGAAGATTATCAATTCGGTCATCATGAAATTGATTACCGGCAAACTCGTCGCCCTGCGGGTAAGATAATTGAGCATGATCCCTTCCGGCAAAGCTGCGACCTCATTCGATGCGATCGACAGCCCACCCCCGACCGCCGCCAGTGCTCTTCCGATTGGCATGTAGGTGAGGAAGTATATGAAAAAGCCGGCGGCCGGCGCGGCAACCATCCCGCCGAACAATAATGCATCCGCAGCCCTGAATTTGCTGTCTTTAGTTCGCACAAAGAACGTGGAAATCACGCCAACCAAGGCGACCGCAACTGCTGCCAGCGCGGTATCCACTTTGGTCAACAGTGCCAGTCCGAGACAGAGTGCGGAAAGCGCGCAGGTTAATCGCTCCTGCTTCATCATGAGCCGGCTCCAGAGCAGGATAAACGCAGCGGTCAAATCCACTCCATGGGTGGCTTCGTGTGTATATGGGGTGATCCAATTGTAATTTCCGATCCCAACATATTGCGAATAACCAAACACGCCCAAAAAGTGATGTCACAGGCAGCCGCGGTTAGCCGGTCCGCGAACAGGCGGATGGTCTTGTAAATGATTGCCGTCGTGCCCGCCAGTATGCCCAAATTGACATAAATGAGAACCGTAAGCGATGGACCAAAGAGGCGAAACCAGATGGCATTGAAATGTTGCGAAAACAGTCCGTGCAGAAAAGCGATGTCCGTATAGAGGTGCTGTCCGTTGGCCAGCTGCCAGGGAATGTAAAGCTGCTGGCCGAAGTCCACCAGGAGGTCCGGCCACTTCCGCCAGCTCCACACTGTCAGCGCAATGAAAACGGTGGCAATGAGCCCAAGGGTGAGCTTTTGATGGAAACGG
>JBEKYG010000015.1:0-17141 GCA_049511215.1 Acidobacteriota bacterium
GCGCCCGATGACGACATAGGCCCCGATCCGTGGTTCCGGGCCGATCTGAGCGCCCTCCGCTATGATCGCCGAAGGGTGAATGCCCAGATCACTTACGATCGGGGTGTGGAACAGCCCGAGAACGCGCGCAAATGCGAGGTAAGGGTTCTCTGTTCGCAGGCTTGGGATGGAGACCGCGGGCAGATCCGGGCCCAGGATGATAGCCGAGGCTTTGGTGTCTCTCATGTGCCTGATGTATTTTCGGTTGGAGACAAAGGTGAGTTCACCCGGGCCCGCTTCCTCAATGCCGGCAACTCCCGTGATTTCAGGGTCGTTATCAGCGTGCATTTGGCAGGCCAACACGCGGGCGATTTCAGAAAGCCTCATAACACTCCGAAAGATCTCGCGCGCCAAGGCAGTCGTTGCTTGGGCACCCAACCAACGTCGCCAAGTTCGTGCCTATATTGAGGAAAGGCATAAAAATCAACGCATTGCCGCATTACGAGCCTATGGTAGTATAGGTATCCCAGACGGTCAAGAAATAGACTGCGGGTGGAAGCTCATACTTATCCATAAGGATTTGTCTCAAAGCAAGCCGGTGCGACCACTTCAACCACGAAATCGGAGCCTCACCGGAGCAGCGGCATCGATCAGCGTGGCAACCATGATCAGCCGCGTCCTGGCGATGGGTCGTGAGATGGTCATGTCCGCATACTTCGGCGCCGGCTATTATACGGACGCCTTCAACGCGGCATTTCGCGTCCCCAACCTCTTGCGCGACCTCTTTGCTGAAGGGGCTCTCAGTTCGGCATTTGTCCCCGCTTTCATCCGTTGCATGGCGGACAAGGGAGAGGCAGAGGCATGGCTGCTCGCCAATAAGGTGATCAACGTGCTGACGGTGGTGCTTGCCGGGATCACGCTACTGTTCTATTTCGGCGCCTCATGGTTTGTCTACCTCCTCGCCGCGCCATTTGCCTCCATACCGGGCAAGTTTGAGCTTACCGTTCAGATGACGCGGATCATGTCGCCGTTTCTTTTGTTTGTTGCCCTCGCTGCGGCAGTCATGGGCATGCTCAACGCCGGCGGCAGATTTTTCATGCCCGCGATGGCGCCGGCAGCCTTCAACGTCTGCGCGATTTTGGCCGGCATTTTTTTATCACCGCTTATGCCCGGCATCGGTCTCGATCCCGTTGTATCCATGGCCATAGGGGCATTGATTGGGGGAGCCAGCCAGTTGTTTGTGCAACTCCCCTCTGCTTATCGGACCGGATTTCGCTTTCAGTTCGTCCTCGATTTCAAGGATCCGGGAGTCCGTCAGATCGCAAAAATAATGCTGCCGGCAGTCATCGGCCTTTCGGCCACTCAGATCAACATGGCCGTGGATACCCAACTCGCGGGAAGCTATGGCAATGGCCCGATCTCCTATCTGAATTACGCATTTCGACTCATTCAGCTTCCCATCGGCTTGTTCGGCGTCTCCATTGCGACCACCACGCTTACAGCGGTTTCACTCCAGGCGGCTACGAACAGGATCGAACAACTTCGGCACACAGTTGCGAGCAGCCTCCGTATGGCCGCCTGTTTGACGTTTCCTGCCACTGTGGGACTCGTTTTGTTTCGCCGCGAGATCATCCAGTTGCTTTATCAACGGGGCCTTTTTCTTCCGAGCGATACCGCGCGAACGAGTCAGGTTCTTCTTCTCTACGCCGTGGCGTTATTTGCTTACTCGGGGGTCAAAATACTCGTTCCGACCTTTTATGCCCTAAGCGAAACCAGAACACCGGTGCGCTTGAGCGTGGTCACGGTGGCCGCAAAAATCGCGGCCAACTTCCTTTTTATCGTGCCACTGGGGTTTCTGGGGCTCGCGCTGGCAACAGCAGTAGCATCCTGGCTCAACTTCGCTCTGCTCGCCAGGAGCTTCGCTAAACGAACCGCAAGCCATTGGAAATGGGGTGATCTAGTCGTCTACGTGCGCATCGCAGGCGCCTCGCTGATCATGGGCTTGGTTGCGTTCTTGACCTTCCAGGCCGGCCAGCGTTTGCTGACGGCCCTAGGCACCCTGGGCTTGGCTCTGCATCTGGGGATTGCGATTGCCGCAGCCATGATTTCGATATTGCCGCTGCTGCGCCTGTTTAAAGTCAGCGAGGAGCGGGAGCTCTCCGGCATTATAATGCGGCTGGCAGGGAAGCTATTATGAACCGCGATTGGTTGGCGGAATATGAGACCTATCTGCGCGTCGAAAAAGGGCTGTCCCAGAACTCCGTCAGCGCCTACATGCAGGATCTGAAAAAGCTCAACGCGTTTGCGGGCTCTCATAACCTGCCGTTGACTGATCTTGCGCGGGATGACATGCTCGCGTGGAGTCAGACTCTGCGGCGTTGTGGTCTCTCACCCCGCTCTGCGGCGCGCGCTTTGATTGCCGCACGCGGTTTCTTCCGCTTCCTGGTGGGCGATAAGGTCATGGCCGCAGATCCGACGGAACATCTCGAATCCCTCCGCCCACTAAAGCCATTGCCCCGATTCTTGTCCAAGCAAGAGGTCGAGCGCCTGTTGCGGGTGCCGGATGTAGAGACGCCACGAGGGAGCCGCGATCGGGCCATGGTGGAGGTGCTGTATGCCTCCGGCCTGCGCGTCAGTGAACTGGTCAGCCTGAAGATTGAACAGGTGAATCTGGAGCTTGGGGTGCTCACCTGCATGGGGAAAGGAAGCAAAGAGCGCATCGTCCCCATCGGCGCCGAAGCGATGCGGCGCGTGCAGGGCTACCTGCGGACCGCGCGGCCGCTGTTATTGAAGCGGCGGCAGTGTAACTTCCTATTCGTAACCCGCCTGGGCTCGTGCATGACACGCCAAGGGTTCTGGAAAACGCTGCGCGCCTATGGCAGAAAGGCGGGTATCCGCAAGCCGCTGACCCCTCATATGCTCCGGCACTCCTTTGCCACTCACCTCCTGGAAAACGGCGCCGATCTCCGTTCGGTTCAAGCAATGCTCGGTCATTCAGATATCTCGACAACGCAAATCTACACGCATGTCACCCGGGAACGAATGAGGCAGATCTATCAGAAGTTCCATCCTCGCGCATGACAACAATCACGTCGCCGAAGGGCCTGGACAAAAAGGGATTCTCTGCTTCGCTCCGTTGAAGAAGTGCAAGAGCTGGCGCGAATGATGCGAATTTCAGATGTCTAGAAGCCTGTCCGAGAATTAGGAGGGGCCGCGTTCCGAGCGCCGCGGGGGCAGATGCAAGGCGGCGCCACGCAGGCGATGTCTCGGTACATCGTCGAGGAGCGCCAACGCCGCAGATGCCCCCGCGCCGCCGGAACCCGAAGGGCGCATGGGGATTGCGGGCGATCTCTTCGTTGCTCGTCGTCAACGATGGGCACGGACATCGCCTCCTCCTCGCGCCTTGAGCTCGCCTCGCAAGCCCCTGCGCGCGACCCCTTCTAATTCTCGGACGGGCTCCTAGGTCTTGATGGTAAACAACAGGGCAAGGCCAGCAGCTCCGAACAGGATGTTGGGGGCCCAGGCCGCAAGTACAGGTGACAGCAAACCGTAAGCGCCCATCTGTTCGAAGACTCTAAAAAATCCCCAGTACGATATCGCAATCACCACGCTAGCCGAGATCCCAAAGAAGGCCCCCTTTTTCCCCATGGAAAAGGAAAAGGGGACTCCGAGCAGGGCCATGACAAAGCAGCTAAGCGGAAAAGAAACCTTCATGTGGAGTTGAATCTGCAATTCTGTAGCGTTATAGCCAGATTGCTTAAGATAATTAATGTAGTCCTTTAAGTCGAAATAGGTCAGTTTCGAAGAGTCTCGGGGCTCAAAAATCTCTTTTTGAAAGTAGCCGGCGGCTTCGGGAAAGGCGAAGGTTTCCTCCTTGATGGGCTGAAATCGTCCTCGATCCGACACAAAGTCACGCACCCATCCATTCTCGAGCGTCCATTTGCCCTGCCGGCTGATGGTTGCCTGCTTGGCGTAGATACGGCGCTTGATGATCAGTTGGTGAAGGTCGATCTCGTAAATGTTGAGGCCTACAAAGACATCTTTGTCCGGATCAAAGTAGTCATAATTGTAGATGCGATCGGATTGGCCGAAGATCCATTTGCGCTCCTTGGCAAATGTCTGAGCGGGCCGGCCTTTTATCTGGTTGTGCAATGCGTCCTGGCGGATGTTTGCATAGGGGAGGATGTAGTCCTGCATGAAATAAATGCTGACGCAAACAAGGCCCGAGATCAGGAAAACCGGCAGTGAAATCCGATATAGGCTCCAGCCGCCGGCCTTCATCGCCGTCACCTCCGAGCCCTTCTCGAGGATCCCGAACAGGATGAGAATGGCCAGGAGCACCGCCAAGGGTACGGCGAGGAGGAGAATGTGGGGCGTCAAGAAGGTGAAGTAGCGTACGATCAGAGAGAGGTCGGCCTTGTTGCGGATGATATCGTCTAGAAGGTCGAAGAGCGTCAGCACCACGAAAAGCGCGTAGCAGACTAGCGTTGACCAGAGTAAGTAGACTAGGAACCCCCTGCAGATATACGAGTCAAGGACCTTTGGAAAGCGGGATCGTGCGATCCGGCCGGTCGTGGAAATGGCAATATCATCCAGTCTCTGGAATGCGCTCCTTACCGACCCAAGATGGAATCGGCTGACAAGAGCCTGCAGGCGAGGTTTCCAATGAAATGTGGCAGCAAATTGTGCAAGCCAGCTGTTTTGCTCGGCGTTAATAAGGAGAGCGACCCCGATACCGAGCAGAATGATATCCGGTCCCCACATCCCGAGCCAGGGGGGCAGAGTGTTGGCTTTCGCAAGACGCATGCCGTTGCCAAACAGAACAAAGTAGAGGAGTGCGAGGACCAAACTGAGCACGGAGCCGGAGGTGCGTCCTGTCTGGCGCGTGAATGTCCCCATTGAGAGACCGATGAGGGCAAACCCCAGTACCGAGCAGGGAAGTGCGAGGCGTTTATGAAGCTCAATTAATTCTTCGCGCCTCTGCGCCGGATCGGTTCCCTTGGAGCCCCGCCAAAGACCGACGGTAGCCTGGGCCTTCGGATCCTGAACCCCCTCGGAACCGTTGTCACGATTCATCTCGATCGGGATGTCCGTAGCGACGAAGACACTGGTATTGTCCTTGGCAGGTTCCTGCCTGTTTACTTCATAAATCGTGCCATTTTGCAGGTGCAGCTGCAGGCGTAACCCAGCTGAGTCGGTCACCCAGGTGCCTTCGCGGGCCAAGACGATTCTAGGGGTGTCCGGAGCCGAATTATCGGCAAGAAACACCCTGTCCCAGTGCTGGCGATCGACGGAGAGTTCGTCCAGGTAGAAGACGACGTTTGCGAATTCCTCATTAAAAACCCGCGGCGAAACCAGCGACGTCGCCTGCCGCACACTATAGTGGCTCTTCAGGCTATTGATGAAATCATTCGTTTTCGGAAGGATAATGACGGACATCAGTGCCGTGGCTGCGCCGACGACCAACCCGAGAACGAGAACGGGCCGGAGCAAACGCCGTAGTGGAACCCCGCAAGCCCGCAGGGCGGTTATCTGGTATTCGCCGGAGAGACCGCTCAATCCAATGAGGATGCCAATTAAAAACGACAAGGGCAAAGAAAAGACCAGAACACGGGGCGCGACGGTGCCTGCGACCATTAGCACAACCTTCGGTGATGCATTCCGGGAGATCAATAACTCAGACAAGGTTCTGAGTTCATTCATGAACACGAAAAAGGTCAGAACGGTAAGCGCGATCAGGAATGGCGGAATTATGGAGATGTGGAGCAGCTTGTCGATCTTGCGCATCGCGAGAGAGACTAACACAGCAGAAGGCTGCCAGTAAAGATGGCCGCCGCCAAATCACGGCGGTGACGAACCTTGGGATCGAGTTGCCAAACCGCCGGTCCTACAGATTTTCGGAGAGTGGGCCAACAACCATGCCTGGTTGGAGGAAGGCTAGATTCGCGCAGAAAGCCGGCAGGGCAACAGGGGAGAGTCAGAGAATTGACTCATTTCAGGCATGCAGGAAGCTCCCCAGCGAATCTCAATTAACTTCCGATAAGATATCTTATGTAAACTAGCGAATCTGGGTTGGTACACGAATTAATGCGCCAGAGGGGGCTTCCCGCGGCGCTTCTCCGCCGGCAGTATCCTGACTGCATGTTATGGAATAGCTTGAAGATACGCTTCAATGAGGTGATCCAGAGTGTTGTAGTACTCAGTGAATCCGCGGGGCGCTCTAGTCGTCTCGTTGCAGTGATCTGGACTGTTTGAAGGGCGAATTGGGTCCGCTCTTACATTTTGTATTTCCCGAGATCCTCAGGATTGAGGTTTTCCAGCCACTGGCGGATCTCTTCTGGAGTGCTTCGCTCTGCGGACAAAGTGGTGGTGGCTGTGCTGGCAGATTTTGAAATCACCTCATCGGTGACATAGATCGGAGAATCGGTTCGAAGCGCCAGGGCGATCGCGTCAGAGGGCCGGGAGTCCACCGTCACTGTTTTTCCAGCGACGTCCAAAAAGATCAGGGCGTAAAAGGTATTGTCCCTGAGTTCCGTGACCACAATCTTGGTGACGTGCGCGTCGAGGTGGTTCAGAAGCCCTTTGATCAGGTCATGAGTCATCGGACGGGGGGTGTCAACCTTCTCGATCTGCAACGCAATTGCGTTCGCTTCGAAGATCCCAACCCAGATGGGAAGCAAGGTGTCACTCGCCGCGTCCTGAAGGACGACAATCGGGGAGTTGGTCAACGGATCCATCATCAGGCCTTTTATCTTGAATTCGATCTCTTTCATAGCTCCTACCTCATCACTGAACCAGGGCACCCTTAAGGCTATTGGCAGTAAAATCGGCTATTTCCACGGTTACAAGTCGGCCCAAGAGGCTCTCTGGACCATCGAAGTTCACAATCTTGTTGTTGCTCATGCGTCCGGAAAGTGTGAAATTGCTACGCGCATTACCATCGACCAGAACCTCGACAAACTGGCCCTTATAGGCGGCGTTAATATTGTATTGAATCAGCTTTTGTTGCTCCTGAAGCAGTTTAAGCCTAGCCCCTTTCTCCTCATCGGGAACATCGTCGCAAAGCTGCAGAGCCGGCGTATTGGGGCGGGGTGAATATTTAAAGGAGAAAACATAATCGTATTGTACCGTATCGAGGAGGTCAATAGTATCCCGAAAGTCCGCATCCTTTTCTCCCGGAAATCCCACGATGATGTCGGTGGAAATGGTGATGGGACGTGGCGCCCGGCGAATTCTCGCGACCGTCGAAAGGTAGCTCTCGCGAGTATATCCACGGCGCATGGAGCACAGCATTTTCGTTGATCCCGACTGCACGGGAAGGTGGACCTGATTACAGATCTGTGGGTAAGTAACAATAGCCTCGATCAGTTCGTCGCTGAACTCATTCGGATGGGGCGAGCTAAAACGAATACGCTTAAGGCCCTCGATCTCTGCCAGCCGCCGAAGCAACCCCGCGAAGGTCAAGCTGGCGGGAGAGGGATCATGATAGGCATTCACTGTCTGGCCGAGAAGGACGACCTCGATGTACCCCTCCGCGACGAGTGCCTCCACTTCCTGGATGATGCTCGCACTCTCCCGATCGCGCTGCTTTCCCCGGGTAAACGGGACCACGCAAAAGCTGCAGCGCCGATCGCACCCCTCGCTGATCGTGATCCCCGCGCGCCAACGGCTTTCGCGCAGGACGTAACCAGTTTCAAGCGGTTCCGGGTCATCATCCATGCGCAGATCGATCGCCGGCGCATGGTTACCGCGTGCCCGGTCGACCAGTTTGCCCATGACGTGACTCTTCTGAGGACCGGCCAGGAGGTTTATGAAGGGCACCTTTTTGAGAACCCGCTCTCCTTCCAATTGGGCCATACACCCGACGACGCCAACGATAAGTTCCCGACGCTCGGCCTTCAGTTTCTTGATCTCACCCAGGCGTGCATATACCTTCTGGACTGCCTTTTCGCGCACGCTGCATGTATTGAGGATAATGACGTCCGCAGCTGAGACGTCCGCTGCCGGCTCCATGCCGCTGTGCTGCAGATTACCCGCTATTTTCTCGGAGTCCAGCTCGTTCATCTGGCATCCGAATGTTTCAATGAAAAACTTGCCTGCCATAACTATGCCCGCGATTCCCTTCCAGTTTCCTTGCCCGCATGGTCAAGCATTTCCTGAGCATGGCGACGTGTGGTTTCCGTGATTACCTCACCCCCCATCATGCGTGCGAGCTCTCCCACCCGCGCCGCTCTATCCAGGCGCTCGACGAAGGTCTCCGTTCGTGCTCCGACGATATCCTTGCGCACGTTGAAATGGTCTTGGGCATAAGCGGCAATCTGAGGCAGGTGGGTCACGCAAAGGACCTGGTTATGAACAGAGACCTCACGCAGTCGCTTGCCGACGGCTTCCGCAACTCGCCCTCCAATGCCGGCATCGATTTCGTCGAAAACCAGTGTCTTCCCTTTTTCTCCCCCACCACACAGCGCCTTGATGGAAAGCATGATCCGGGACAATTCCCCTCCGGAGGCGATCTTTGCCAGAGGCCTTATCTCCTCCCCTTCATTGGGTGCCAAGAGAAACTCTACCTGATCCACACCTCCTGGTCCACAACAGGCAGGGATGTGCCCTTGCGAAACAGATCCGGGCCTCTCTCGGGGACGAAACCGCACGCTCAGATCCATTTTTCCCATAGCTAAGGCGTGAAACTCATTACGGATTTCGCGTTCCAGGCGCGCCCCATCTTTGCGCCGCTTCGAAGACAGGCGCTCTGCCAACTCGAGAAAGCGTTTCAGCAAGATATCGAGTTCTTCTGAAAGTCGGATTGAAGTGTCGCTCGAGGAGACGAGTTCCTCCAGCCGCTTATTGCATTGGTCGCCAAATGTGAGGACCTCCTCCATGGACTTTCCGTATTTGGCTGAGAGCCGGTCCAGGTCCGAGAGACGCCTTTCAACCTGATCCAGCCGTTCCGGGCTAAAATCAATGCTTCCCGTATAGTCACGAGCCGCATAAGCCAAATCCTCGAGCCGATACAGGCTTTCGCGGAGAGATTCCAGGTACGTGGTCCAACCGGAATCGTATTCCGCGAGCTGCTGAATCACACGGGTCAGACGGTCGACCTGCCCCGTGATTGCGTGTTCGCTCTCATAGAGCAGTGCGTATGCCTCGTTGGCCAAGGCGAATACTTTTTCGCGGTTCGCCAGAACGGACCGCTCGTTTTCGAGCTCTGCCTTCTCGCCTGGCCGAATGTTGGCGCGCTGGATCTCGTCGACCTGAAAACGAAGGATATCCAGAAGCCGCTGCCGTTCCTGCTCATCCATCGCAAGCGCATCGAGGCGCCGCGCGGTCTCGCGCATTTGTGTATAAAGCAAGCGCAGCTCGTGTGCCGCCGTTTCGTTGGAACCAAAGCGGTCGAGCCACGTCAAATGCGTCGAGAGATCAAGCAGTGTCTCATGTTCCTGTTGGCCATGGATATCCGCCAAGGCGCCACCGATCGACTTAAGTAGTGACAGCGTAGCCAGGCTGTTGTTGATAAAGACACGGCCCCGCCCGCTCGTGGAAATCTCGCGGCGAATCAAGATGGAATCCTCATCGCCGTCGATCCCAGCCGGGGTGAGTTGCTCAGCCACAGACCCGTCCTCGACAGAGAAAACGCCTTCCAGGACTGCAGTGTCGCAATTGGTGCGCACCATATCCTGAGAGGAACGGGCGCCAACCAGGAGTCCGAAGGCATCCACAATAATGGATTTGCCTGATCCGGTTTCGCCGGTCAACACGGTCAGGCCGTCCCCAAACTCAATTTCAAGGTTTCGAATCAGAGCGAAATCGCGTATTCTCAAGAACCGGAGCATGACTTTGCCTCCAGGTATCCCTGTTTTTGTTGGAGAACCTGTGTGCTAGCTTAGACCGTTATGCGCCGCCCAACGAGAATTTTGTTCTCGTTAGAAGCCAGGAGCCGGAAGCAAGAAGCCAGAATCTCCGCGTCGAGCTCAAAGCAGCCGACGAGCGCAAACAGTGCGCCTATCCCTTCTGGCTCCTGGCTTCTGGCTCCCGTATCCCGCCGCTTTTTGGCGGGATATCAAGGGCAAAGCCCTTGCCTAGTCTAACATAGGCAGAAAGTCGGTTTTCCTGCTGTTTGCGAAATTCATGACATACACGTGCTGGATTTTTCGCAGCGGGCAGGAATTTTGCGAAGCCTATTATGTTTGACTGTGCCTGTAAGCTATGGTATCTCAGTGTTATAGCTATGATAATGCAGCTCTGATTAGGAGGAAGGGACCATCTTGCAATTCACTTGGACTTTGGCATTTCAGGCGGGTGCTCCAGAATCCAGTGGCTTCATGGGACTGGCAATTCCGACCAGCCCATTCGCATCCGCCATTTTGATACTCCTGCTTCTGTTCTCCCTCGTCTCCTGGACCATCATGGTGCGAAAGTGGCTTACCTTTCGCAGGATAGAACGCCAGAGCCGAGGGTTTGTCGCGATTTTTCGCAAAAGTGCTCGTCTCGGAGAGGTAAGCCAGGCATGCGAACATTTTCGCGGTACTCCCTTGTCTGGCATTTTCACTGCCGGATATCAGGAACTCAACTCCCAGCTGCAAATCGCCAAGCCTAAAGAAAGCGGAAACCCGGCGGGACACCCCGTGCTGACGGACCGAAACCTGACCGGCATCCAGCGGGCGCTGTCCCGCGCTGCCGCTGCCGAAATCTCCGTCCTCGAGCGAAGCATGAGCTGGCTGGCGACAACCGCCTCGGTCACGCCGTTTATCGGATTGCTTGGCACGGTTGTCGGCATCATCAGCGCCTTTAATGGGCTGGGGCTTGAAAAAACGGCATCGATCCAGGCGGTGGCCCCAGGAATTGCCGATGCTCTGGTCGCGACGGCGGCCGGCTTATTTGCCGCCATTCCGGCCGTGATCGGCTACAATCAGCTCGTGCACCGCATTAAAAACGTTGCCTCTGAAATGGATGATTTCTCAACCGAACTTCTGAATCTGGTGGAAAGGAGCTTCGGCTAATGGCCTTCACGACACAACAGGGCCGCACAACTACTTCCCTGTCCGAAATCAACGTTACCCCGCTCGTGGATGTCATGCTGGTCCTGCTCGTCATTTTCATGGTCACCGCTCCGATCCTCCAGACCGGGATCGACGTGCAGCTGCCGGAAACCAAGGCGGCCACCGACACAAATCCCGCCGACAATGTCGTGCTCTCGATCAGCAAGGAAAGCGAGCTCTACTACGGCTCAGATAAAATAAACCTTTTGGCAATCCCGGAGCGTCTTAAGAAAGATGGCAAGGGACCGAAGGACCCGATTTATCTGCGCGCGGACGTGGCCGTGAAATGGGCATCGATCGTTTCGGTGATCGACACGGTGCGGAGCGCCGGATTCAGCGAGATTAAGCTGGTCACAAAGCCCTATAAGGAGCCGCAAAGCAAGTAGCTGTAAAACCATGAGTTATACACAACCTCGAGGAACCCTGCTCGATCTCCCACTCATAGAGGAGCGCTATGGATGGGCGTTTCTTACATCCATGGCTCTTCACGCTCTTCTGCTGGGCTTTTTTTTGATCGCGCCCTTTCTCATGCCGAGAACGGCCCCGTTCATGATCGGGACGGGACCGGGAGGTGGAAGCGGGGGCGACTCATATACCGTGGGAGTTGCCGACGATCCAGGTGGGGGAGCAGGACTGTACAAACCTGCAATGACTCCTCAACCTCCTGCATTGCCCGTCGAAAGAGCAACGAAGATTGAGGCCAAGAAGGAGGATGCCACGGCAGTGGCGCTTCCGGATACTCTGGTTCCCAAAACCAAGAAAAAGGCCGCTGAAGATTCCACTAAATCTCAGAAAGCGATATCTGCGACAGCCTCAAGCCAGATTCCGGTCGCGGCTGCGAAAGGCTCTGGAAAAAACGGGTCAGCCCCAGGCGGAACCGGCATGGGAACCGGTGGCGGCAATGGTGTTTCGATTGGCTCCGGCTCTGGCGGATGGGGAGATTCCTGGTACGCTCGAACTGTGGAAGCACGTGTGGGCGGGAACTGGACCAAGCCGATCGGCATCCAGCAACGCATTGAGATCGTATACAGCTTCATAGTCGGCGATGACGGACGCATCAATAGCATCACTTTGGAAAAATCATCCGGCAATGACGCCTTGGATCTTACGGCAGAGCGCGCGATCCGGGCCTCGAACCCCCTGAGCATTCCGCCGCCTGACTTGCGCGGCAAGTTGTTGAAGTTTGTGGCTCAGTTTGTTTATCCACCTGATAAGTCGCCATGATTGGCATGGAGTGAGATGCACGCTCGAAAACTGCTGTTTGCGGCTCTGGCTCTTTTGATCGCAATTCCCTCCCGCGGCCTCCCGGTCAGCCCGCAATTCACGATCCGCCCTGCGCCAGGAGACGAGATGATTCTGGCGGTGCCTGACGTACAGCCTCTCAAATCCGACCAGGCGGCTGCGCTCGTTTCCACTGTGAAGACTTTTAACGAGGTGCTGTGGGACGACTTGAAGTTCTCCGGATTCTTCACGCTGGCGGGCCGGAGCTTCTACCCGTCACAACCCAGCGTGCGACAGGAGGACATCAACTACGATGCCTGGGGCGCACTTCCGTTCAAGATCAGCTTTCTCAGTGCCGGCACGCTCGAACTCAGCGGCAACACTCTCCGGGCGGAGCTGAGGATTTACGACATGAAGCAGCATGTGGCCGGTCCGGGCCAGATCATCTCCGGCGACAGCGACCAGGTGCGCGCCATCGCTCATCGGTGGGCCGATGAGATCGTCTACAAGCTGACCGCCGGGGCCTCGCGCGGGATTGCCATGACGAAGATCGCTTACACCTCACGCCGCGGCAGCCCAAAAGAGATTTATGTCATGGACTATGACGGCAATGACCAGCGTGCGTTTACTCGCATAGGGTCATTGAGTCTCTTTCCCCAATGGTCTCCTGACAATTCGAAACTCGCTTTTCTCAGCTACCGCACCGGCAAGCCACAAATTAACATTTATTCTTATCTAGACGGCTCCCGCCTCCCTTACCCCGTATTTGACACTTTTGTCTCCACTCCGGTGATATCGCCGGATGGAAATCTCCTGGCGTTCACCCTGGGCTCGGACATCTGCATTTCAAAGTTGGACGGGTCGGAGCGGCGCAATATCACGAATCGGTCTTCCATAAACACGACGCCCACCTGGTCTCCCAAAGGAAACCAGATTGCATTTATCTCGGAAAGAGACGGCTCTCCACAGATCTATATCTGTGACGTGGATGGAGCGAACGTGAGACGGATTGTGAAGGAAGGGGGCGATGCCCAATCGCCGGCCTGGTCTCCCGATGCGCGCTTGATCGCTTTTCAATGGAAGCCCCGCATGGCGGAAAACTACGACCTTTTTGTTACCGAGGTGAGCACTGGCCAGATCCGCCAACTGACGAACGAGTCGGGCAGCAATGAGTGCCCATCCTGGTCGCCCGACTCGCGACATATCGCCTTCCAGTCCAATCGCACGGGAAGTGATCAGATCTTTATCATGCTCGCGGATACCAATAACCCTGAGCTCCGCATGGTGACCAGCCAAGGGTCCAATACGTGTCCGGCATGGGGAAATTACCCGCGTAAGAACTGAGCAACAGCCGCATATTTAGGGCTTTTGCCGTTTTTTCCCAGGCATACAAGAGCGTGTGTTATAGTAATTACGGCGATTAGGGATGATTATTGACCGCTGGTGCGCACGACATTGATGACCAATCCAGGATTAAGAAGGAGGCTTATTTCATGAGAAAATCTCTGTACCCGCTTGCCGTCATTGCTCTTCTTCTGGTAGGCATAGCCATTACGGGGACCGGGTGCCACAAGAAAGCCGGACCTACGCCCGCAACGGCATCGCTTCCGGCAGCTGTGAGCGAATCAGCTCCTAAGCCACCGACGCCGACGATTTCATTGACCGCATCCCCATCCGCTGTCGAGAAGGGCCAATCATCAACGCTCTCGTGGGGCAGCACGAATGCAACCGAGGTCACGATCGATGGCGGGATTGGGACCGTGGAAGCTTCTGGTAGCCGTACGATAACGCCGGTTTCCTCGACGACATATCGGGCTACTGCGACGGGGCCCGGCGGCGTCGCCAGCGCCGAGGCGCGCATTACCGTCAGCGCCGAGGCCATTGCACCTGCGGTCATCCCGTCGACAGAGCGTCCTTTGAGCGACATGGACGTTTTCGTAAGAGACGCGAAGGATGCCTTCTTCGACTATGACAGCTACGGCCTTCGCGACGATGCTCGCCAGGCATTGACGGACAGCGCCCGAGCTCTGAAAGAGAGGTCCAACATCCGCATCACGATCGAAGGGCACTGCGATGAGCGGGGTTCGGAAGCCTACAACCTCGCCCTGGGCGACAAGCGCGCCAACGCGGCCAAGGATTTCCTCGTCAGCCAGGGAATCGATCCGGCCCGCATCGACACCATCACCTACGGCGAGGAGAAGCCGTTCGCAATGGGACACGACGAAGCAAGCTGGCAGCAGAACCGGCGAGCTCACCTCGTAATGCGTTGATTTTTCGTCTGGCAATGCAGAAGACGGCCGGAGGGGAGAAACCGAACATCCAGCTCCGGCCTTTTTTTGCCTGCCTGGATTGAAGCGATGGATTGCCTATGAAATAATGCAAGCGGACCTTTCCGGGAGGATAATCCCATGAAGCGAATAGCGCAGTTATTTTTCATAGTTTTGTTGGGGGTCGTATCCTCAGCCCACGCCGGGACAAAGGAAGACCTCGCGCGTCTTCAGGCGGACGTCCTGGCGCTTCAGAATCAGATACGTCAGCTCGAGAAGACCTTCGCCGAACGAACCGATGGCATCCGGAGTCTGGTGGTACAGCTCAACGATCAGGTGGGCAAGACGTCGCTGGTGCTTGGGAAAATCAATGCCACGCTGGAGACCCAATCCTCGGGCGACTCAACCGTGATCCAGAACGTGCTGAAAGAAGTCAAAGACTTGTCCATCAAGATGGATGAGACCAACACGCGCATCTCTGCGCTCGCACAGCAGATGGCCGACATGAAGGTGCAAACAAAACCAATCCCGCAACGGACGTTTCAAGCTGCCAATGACAATCCCGATGCGATTGCGCTGTCGGCCGACAAAATCTACAGCGAGGCTTACAATGACCTCATCCAGGGGAGCCTCGATCTGGCGATCCAGGGTTTCAACGCTTTTCTCAGGAACTTCCCTACCAATGACAAAGCGGACGACGCCCAATACAACATCGGCGAGGCCTATTACAGCGACAACAAATTTCCCCAAGCAATCGCAGCATTCAGTAAGGTTGTGACTGAATACGCTACAGGGGGCAAAGTCGCCAGCGCACTCTTTAAACGCGCCAAGTCGGAGCTGGCACTGCAGCAGAAGGACAGTGCGATCGCGGATTTCAAGACTGTTGTTGAAAAACATCCGACTGAGCCCGAGGCGAGTCTTGCAAAGGCCGAACTGCTAAAGCTGGGGATCGATCCCTCAAAGCCGCCGGCTAAGATTACACCCGTCAAAAAGAAGAAATAAACGCGCGCGGAGAGGGAACACAGCAAATAGGGGACATCCCGTTTTTGGGTTTTTATGCCGCGATATTGCAGGCAGAGGCCGGAGACCTGGCCTTCCGTTGGCACCTGTACTGAATGTAAATCAAAAGGGAGATTCTATGAGTTCGTTGAACAAGGTCATGCTTATCGGCCGCCTCGGCAAGGATCCTGAGATTCGCTTTACCCCCGATGGCTCCCCCGTCGCCAACTTCAGTCTGGCAACCAGCGAATTATGGACGGATAAGAGCGGGACCCGCCAGGAGCGCACGGAGTGGCACAACATAGTGGCCTGGAGCAAACTCGCCGACCTTAGCAAGCGCTATCTCGCGAAGGGGCGCCAGGTTTATATCGAAGGCCGGATTCGGACCCGGGAGTGGGACGACAAGGACGGCAACAAACGCCGCACGACAGAGATCGTCGCGAACCAGATGGTGCTGCTGGGAAGCAGGCCCGAGGGAATGGAGTCCAATGCGCCTCCTCCGATGCAACGGAGCGCACCGGCGGTGGAACCCGGCCTGTCGCAGGCATCTGGGCTGGCCGACGTGGAAATTACCGACGACGATATTCCGTTCTAGGCCGACCTCTGAACAAGAGCCACGAAATACATAAGGCAGCATAGTCGCAACCAAAATTTAACACCAAGACTCAAAAACTCTAAGACGCCAAGAAATCAATGATAAGTAATTTTTAGCGCCTTGGAGCCTTAGAGTCTTGGCGGCAAAAATCCTTTCGCCTGGCAAAGGATTTGCGGGTAAGCGGTCTATTTGGTGGTTTGATTTTTCAGCGCGCCTGCTGGCCGGCGCGCCCTACGAGAAATCGGCGCAGAGCTGACTCGTAGCTCACTCCAGTGCTAAGCTCCACCCAATCCACTCCGTTGTTGCGCAACAGGCGCGTGAGCGACGCGCGTTTCTCCTGGGCTCTGTGCTCATACTCACCACGGACGGCGACCCGTCCAGTGTTGATGACCATGGTCTTGCCTGTCTCTAAATGGCGCACGCGGATGCGTCCGGCCGCGGGCAAGCTCCATTCTCGGGGATCAGACGCCAGGAAGAAGACCACCTCGTGTTTGCGGCAGGCCGCCGAAAAACTGTGGCTCGCCTGCAAAGGTGCTTGAAAGTCAGTCAAGAAGACCAGCAGGCTGCGAGGAATTCCCTGGGAATTGACGAAGTTCCAAACGGGATCCAATCCGGATGCCGCCCCGCCAGGCTGCATCGATACCAGCTCGCGAATCAGGCGCGCCGCTTGATTCCAGCCTTTGGCGGCTGGGATAAACAGCTCCACACCCGAGCGCACCAACACCAGACTCACGCGGTCCTTGGCATAAAAACCTGACAAAATCAGCAACGCGGCAACCTCGGTCAGTAGGTCGGCCTTTGTGCGCTGTACGCTGCCGAAGACGAGCGACCCAGAGATGTCGACCATCAGGACAACGTTGCGCTCCCGCTCTTCCACCATGCGCTTCACAAAGAGCGTCTGGTGGCGGGCGGAGACATTCCAATCAATCAGGCGCACCTCATCGCCTTCTGCATACTCACGCACCTCGGCGAATTCCATTCCTTGGCCGCGAAATGCGCTGCGAAACAGGCCCGCATATTGCGATCGCGCCAGAAATCGACTCT
>JBEKYG010000016.1:0-16749 GCA_049511215.1 Acidobacteriota bacterium
CTCATGTGCCTGGCATGTGAAGCCAAAAACGACAACGAGATGCGAGAAAAACGACAAGCGGGCATGGGGCAGAAAAGTGGCGCCTCTGCGGACAACGGGTGCCGGGTCCGGCGTCGGCCGGAATGGTGTAGGGAGAGTACAGTTTCTTGTAACGCATTGAGAGCCTTCATCGTGGTTCGGGACGATAACAGGTATGCCTTTGGGGTCACGGGCAGCTTAGGACTTCTTGGGACCGGTCTCACCCAGGAGTTCCATGATCGAATCGCACCGGTTCAGCATGTCTAGCGCGATGTGAGAGTCGATTCCTTCCTGTTCGGCCCAACCGCCCAGTTCGATGGCCGCCGCCAGCAGTTCACGCCGATATTGCCTGATCGCATCATCCATCACGCCCTCCACGGGCTCAGGCCGAGCCCGGTTTTTTCGCTGATCCATTCGACCTGGTCCAGCCAGTTATGCCGAACCAGCCAGTCGTACAGCCCTTTCGCGGTGAAGTATTGGAGAGTCCGGTTCGTCTCCTTGTCCCACCTTCGAATCCCGCCTCCGTCGCGGACCACCTGTTCGCCGAATCCATCATCCTGCCATTCGAAGACGGCGAATTGAGTGGTCGGGTACCAGTAGGTCATCTCGCCGTTGTATTCGCCGCGCGGGATCTCCCGGTGGACGGTGGTTTCAACAATTCGCAGGGAGCCCACTTCGCCTATCTCCTTCTTTTGGAATTCCTGCCTGAGTATCCGTCCGTCGGAACGGGATCGCCGCGCTGCGCCCGGGCGTCGGCCAGCTTGAACGTGATCGCCCAGCGGAGTTCGTCAATCCGCTGCCTCTTGCCCAATCGGGTCGCTTCGGCTTCCAGCTTGACCAGTTCTTCCAGGGTATATCGCTCGCTCCACTTGCTCGCGTTCCATGCCATCTCGGTCTCCTAAGACAGAACGAACATGGTGTCGATGCCGTTGGCACGGGCAAATAGCGCAGCGCCCTTCCTGGCCTCTGTATAGGTCCCACAAATGCAGATCGCGTCTTCCATGTGATTCGATTTGCGCGGATCGGTCTTCGTGAAATACCAGCCGCCACGCCCTTTCGGTTTGTGGCAGTAGCTCCTGCGGTAATCGGAAGTGTCGAATCGGACTGCCATACTCTCTCCTTTGAATGTCCCCGAATCGTTCGCCATCGGTCCCGGCAGCTTTCACGCTTTCGGTAGAACCGGCCTTTACGTCCGGCCCGCCGGCTATTGGATTTCGGGTCACTCACCGTTCATCAGATCAGTTATCTTCTCCCGCGCAGCCATAAGATCGCGAAGCACCCAGCCGAGATCGCCATCGGTTTCGGCGACTTCCAACTGGTCTGCCAGCTCCCTGAGTTCCGCTGCCAATCTTGCCTTGTCCATCTCCTTCTCCTTTCGGACGGCACACACACTCACGGGCCCGCCCTTTTGCTGCAAGCCAAAAACGACAAGGAAAATGGAAAAAACGACAACGGCGACCCGGACCGCCGGACGCGCGGATGCTCGCGATGTTGGCAGTCATTTCGGGAATTACTCAGCATTTGTCACTGCAGTAGCGGTGAATTTATTCGGCAGCAAAGTCATTCGTGTATAACGGCCTGTGGGGCGACATCGTGGGGACCCCGGTAGGTAAGGTAAGGGCCGGAAGGCCTTTGTGGGGACCTTCCGGCCTGAGTACTAAGCTAACGCCTGGGCAACATCGGACGGCTCCAATCGAAACGGGTTGCCGGGGATGATCCGCGCCGGCGCCCTCAAGCTACCGGCAGCCCCCGGCGCGGATCCCCTAGACCCCTTTCGGGGTTATCGCTTCCTTCTGGTCTCGCATCCAGCTTGGGCGTACGCCGCGTTGAATGCCCGGAGCACGCCGTCCATTTCCTCAAACGTCAGCCTGCCCAGTTTCTCGAACTTGTCGCCCTTTAACAGATCGCGGCTGATCTGGACCTTCTCCTCGCCGCCATTGTACTGGCGGATACTGACCGTGATCTTGCTGTCCTCGCCCTCGAACGCAACCACTGACGCCAACGTCTTGTCCTTGCTCTCGTCGAATGCCATATCGCTCACCTAAGCTGCCATCGTTGAAAACGCGAAGTACATTTGGTCACACGCGGTTTCGTCTTTCCGCGCCCACTCATCAATGACGGTCTCAAATTTCTCGGGGGAAATCCCTAGCTGCGCCAGCCCGGCTGCCAGTTTCACCTTGGAAGCCTGGATGGCTTTCTCCTCGTCAGCGCCGGCCATGAGTATCTCGCCCTCTTCGACCATCAACCTTTCGATCATCTTCCGTGCCGCCCGAATCGCCATCTTTTCCATCTGTCTCTCCTTTCGAACGCCGAACACACTCGTCTCAGGGAAGGTGCAGGTAAAGCCAAAAACGACAAGGAAAATGCGGCACTGTCGTTTTTTTGGAAGCGCCGCGCCGACGAATCCCAGGGTCCGGAAACGAAACCTCTGGTGGCGCCTTGAGAGACCCCATCGTTGGCCCGGACGGGGCCAGGTATGCCTGGCAAGTCTCCATCGGGTCAGTACGCGGCGAGAAACGGTCATCGGTTACACTCCAGGCGGGAGACCGCCTCTCGCAGCAGCTTTACGGCTTTGGACGCCACGCCAACCTCACACACACTGACTCTGAGGATGCGCCCGGGCTTATAGCTGGCCCTGTCCTCGAGGCACCGCCGGAACTGCGCCACTTCGTTTTCGGCGAGATCGGATCTGCGCACTTTCCCGTTTTTGGTGCATGGGAAGTAATGCCCGCGTTCCGGCTCGCCAACCCTGGCGAAATAAACCTGGTACTCCATCCATTCACCCCCTCATCACGATCGGCTTTTCGGGATTCCAGTTCGGTCGATGGACATGGAGCCATTCGCGGTACTTCTCGCTCGGCTCCCCAAGTTCATAACGCGAGCCGGAGTACGTCGTGACAATTCGGCCTTCGATGCCAACGATGATGGACGTAAGCACCCGGCCAGCCCCGATCTTCGGGTGGTCGGTGACCTCCCCGTGGAGACAGGAACCCCGCATTTCAGGAGCGACGAACGGATCGTCGTTGTCGCCGACCACTGCCCAATTCTCAATTCTGATCGTCATTCTGCTCTTCCTCCTGGTCTGCCTCTTCCGCTATCTCGCGGCACAAGTCTACGAGCCTGTCCCTGTATCGCTTCTCGGACTTGCTGAGATCCGCGTCATGTATGTGGTCCGCACAGTCCTGCAGGTCATCGTGAGTGTTCTCAAATCGGCAGTACGACATGTTGCTCATCCTCGGTCTCCTCTCTCCGCTGTTAGAATGTAAAGGACGGTCAGAACCGCGGTCGTGACCATGATTCCGGCTAATACAAACGTGAAGGCGTTCATCGCTATGCCCTCCGTTTCAACTGCTGGTTTAACTTGCGCGCCAGCTCGAGCCGCCGGATCACGACGGCCAGGTAGGCGTCGTACTGGTCGGCATCGTCCATGTCGATCAACGCTGATCCCATAACGCTGGACGCCATCTTCTCCGCACGTTTCTTCTGTCCGTCGGTTAACATCTGGCTCTCCTTTTTATAGAATCCGGTCTCCGTCGCAGATCGAGACAACGATTACGGTCAGCTTGCAGTTCCAAACGACCTCGACGGTCACGCGAGCAACCGTCTGCACCGCACGGAATGGGTTGAAGTCCGGGTACTCGATTGCGACCGCACCCACAACCAGCCCGCTGCGCCCCATTTTGTCCTGCGCCATTTTCTCCACCGTCCTCATGAAGTCCTTGGCCTCTGCCACCTCTCGCTCTCTGATCGCTACCATGTCTGTCTCCTTTCGGACGCCGCGCACACTCACGGACCAGGTCTTTAGCTGCAAGCCAAAAACGACAACCAGGGAGGAAAAAGCGACAACGCCGGCATTCGGTTTATTTCGTTTGTGAGTAAACCAGCCAGTTATTCAGCATCAGAAAAAATCGTTTTATCCGGCCTAAGAGGCGCCATCGTGAGGCCGCCGGGGGGTCAGGTAGGGGTCGGCGAACGGTTTTAACGGCCTAAGAAACGCCATCGTGGTTGGCACGGTGCCAGGGTAGGGGATTGCCACGGCCAGCCGGGAGAGAGCGGCTGGCCGTGCCCCGTGGAGACAACGCGGGGTTAGCAAACCTTGCCAGGAGCGATCCGGAGACTGCCTCGCCGGGTCCAGTGACCGCGCCCGATCCTGGGTGGCTTCCTCCCGGCCACGCGGGGTTGGATGATACGTTCTTCTTCCACGAGCCGCCGGAGGATCACTTCTCCCCTGGCTGGGTCCTTGTGCCAGTACTGCTCACGGTAGGCCTCGATCACATCGTCCCAGTGCTCCGGTCGCTCGCACTTCGTTCCGCCCACAATAAATTCGACATCCGCCTCATCAATCCGACCTTGTAAAATGTCGGCGATGCAGCAACTAACACTCAGGCCTATCACAGTTCCCCCTTCAGGCACTTTCGCCAGGTTTCATCCAACGTTGCTTTCATGTGGTCGCGGATGTCCCGCAGGGCTCTGCCGATTAGGTTGTCGATGTTTCCGTACTCCTCGGCATCCTTCTTGGCGGCTTTGTAGTAACGCTCCGCCGTGGAGATTTCACGCTTTTGCTTTTCGGTCAGCATTACACCCTCCAGACGGCAAGCATGGCATCGCCTCCAGTTCGACAATTGCAGCGTCAAGGGCGTCGAGGGCCTCATCCGCCAGATTGTGGGCCTCCGGATACTTCTCGCATTTCTCCAGCAATTCGACCGCCATCCTGGCTTATTTCAGAGCGCGTTTGATTCGGATCCCATTCTTCCCCATATCAATCCTCCTCGCAGGGTAGTAAATCCGCCTCGGCCCTGTGTTTGACGCACAAGTAGTCGTACTCCCGGTGCTTCCGGCCATCGTCATCAACCGCGATTTTGAAGCGGCTGACGGGAGTCCCACAATACTGATCGGGTCTCCCAGTCTCGGTGGCCTTGTCCCAGGTCGCGGGTTTGAGGATCCAGCAGCACTTTCGCATTACGCCCTCCAAAAAAGATCGCGCCAGATATTCACGGGCCTGCGGAACTTCTGGGAAATCCCTCCGCCCCACTGAATCACAAACGGCCCGGCCTGCATTTCCCAACAGAATTGGCCACGGAACGGCTTCAGCCGACTGATCACAAGGGCAATCTTGGCCTCCTCGATCTTCAGCATGACGAAGACCCACGGGCATGATTTCGACAGGCCTCGCCACACTTTGGAACGGCGGAAGCGCCAGTCGCGGAATGGGTTTTGCAGAAACTTGACCTTGACCATCTTCATGACTCTCTCCCGTCTCTTTTCTGCTCGACTGGGTACGATCACTCAAGCCCAGGCCCGAACCCCGGAGGGCTCGGGCCAAGAATGAGCTGACGTCCCTATGTGAGAGCCGGTTCGGCCTTCGCCCTGCGTCCACCGCGCTTCTTCGGAGCTGATTGCTCGATCGGGGCTTCTTCCGGGACCTCCTCCACACTTTGTTCGGCAGCAGTGGACACGGAGGGGCCGGAGATTTCGGTCAAAAGGCCGGGATCGACTTCATTCACGAGCTCGATCGTCTGCGCGACTTCCGTGGTGTGGGCGGCCTCGACCCCGGCGGCGGCGGTGACGGTATCGCCGGCGGCCTTCGCGGCCAGGTAGGTCTCCTCGGCAGTGCCGAAGAATTTGTTGATCTGCGCCAGCACCTCGTTGCGGATGAGATCGTTCGTCAGCTTCTCGCCGTCCTTCACGATTCCGTTGTTTACCAGGTGGTAGTAAAACGCCGACCTCTTTTCGCCAGTTACATCGATTGTTCCCAGGTTGACTTTCATGATCTCTCTCCTTTTTTGTTTTTGTTTCTGCTCGACCATCGAGCATGGGCGTATCGTAATACCCAGTATTACATAGACAAAGTCAAAAACGACAGGCATAGGGGAAAAAACGACAAAGCGGCAGGGGCTGGCTATTGAGATGAAACACACACAGCGGCAGGCGCGGAATTCATAGAGCAGAAAAGGTTTTCGTTTTATCCGGCCTAAGAGACGACATCGTTGCCCCGCCGGTAGGGTGAGTAGGGGTCTGGGACATGAGCCGTCTTCTCCTGAAGTGCTTCTTGCGGGGCCATCGGGCTATCCTGGCGCTCATTCCAACATACAGAGGTGTCCCGCCAAGCATGAACATGTACACCTGCAGGCGACCCTGAAAGCGCTTCTCCGCACATTCAAGCAAAACGTGCGTCTGTGATCCAAAAAGCGGCATCGAGCTTACTGGTTGGCACGGTTTTCGTTTCAATCCTACGATCATTTGTTCAGCAGGCTTCGCATGATCGTTCAGGGGTCCCCAAGACCCGCCAT
Source organism: Acidobacteriota bacterium (assembly GCA_049511215.1). Lineage (GTDB taxonomy): Bacteria > Acidobacteriota > UBA6911 > UBA6911 > UBA6911 > JAFNAG01. The sequence goes on from JBEKYG010000016.1 coordinate 6,309, forward strand.
TGCCCCTTGGCCTCGGCATGAGCTTTCGACTGAATTCCGAGTTCCTTCCTTCGCTCCCCGATTTCACGTTGTGCTCCCGAATAGAAATGCTTATAAGGCATAAGTTGGAGACCGGGGATTACGTCCTGACGGTGACTGTGAACGGCGTGGGCTCGCTGGGAGCAGAGTTGCTACCAGTCAGGCCATGAGGGGGAGTGCGGCGTCTACGCCACCACTAGTCCTGGTATGCGGGCGAATGGCACCACATAGGCGCGGTTGTCTGGTGGATCGCTTGCAGCGCAAACGATACCTATTACTTCGCCGTCACTGCCGTTTGCGCGGCTGACAACCAGGGCTCCCGAATCGCCTCGCTGAGCTAATGTAGTCCCAGCTTCGGACGCAAATTCTGTCAAATTGTGAAGAACCTCGCCCGATTTCAATGTGACTTCCCAAAACCTGGCGCTGAAAGTACCCCTCCGGCGCTCATTGGTAAAGCCTCCAAGAGTCTCAGCGGCTGGCGCGCCATTGGTTATGTCTGCCTCGGGTAGGATCTGCTTTGTGAAGGTAAATGCTGGCTCCCACGCGCGATTACCATCAAATTGCCGTCTCTCAAGTGTCACTGTGGCCCAATCCACATATCCTATCGAATCCTGATTTCCGACAAAACCATCGACTGTATAGCCGAGGCGCGAGGCAGAGGCGGAGTCTAACGGCTGGTCGACAAGATTATCTTTTGGAACCGGACCACTGGACGAGGAGACTACGTGCCCGGCCGTGAGACCAAGTAAATTCCCTGAGGAGTCTTTAACAATACAAGCAAGCGTCCCCACTTCGTTTCCTGGCCGACCTATTTGGGCCCCCGCTCGGATTGGGTCGAAATAGTTACTAGCTCCCGAGCACAACACGACTGTTCGAGCTGCCACGACATCTGTCGGAACCCAGCGGGTCTTAAACATACCTTTACCAACGGGTAACAGCACCCGCGTTTTGGCCGGGAACCGATGACCGGGATCCGCAGGCTCCCCCTTTTCCCGCACGTAGATCTTTACGGAATACTTCTTCGTGTGGCGATTCCTAATCTCCTTCATGCCCAGACCCACCCGCTCTACTCCTGGCCAACGACGAAAGCGAATGTAATCGACGATGATGGCATCGTGCCACCTCTCCCGAGTCCTTTCAACGTTAGCGGTGCGGATGGGGACGTTTTTGGCTCGCGATTTTCCGTTGCGGGGCTTCACCGCTCCACTTTTCGCCTTTTTCATTATCGTTTTCCAAAAATAAATCCAAACACATCGGAGAAGAGTTGGGTGGAAAAACTCAGACCAATAAAGGGGCCTTTCTCCACGGTTTGTTGAAGCACGACGACTGGCTGCGTGAGAGGGGTGTTCAGCTCAGTCCCGTCGGGAGGGCGATTTCGCAACGCGATGTGCACACCCGCTTTGAATCCAAACGCTCGCTGCCGCGGGAACCATGCGACGCCTCCCAGAAAGTCACGGTTTGGGCTGGTCATGGACACACCGATGAGAGGAGCAAAGTCATGGTACCAGGGCGACCGCCTATCCCCAATGAAGCGCGGCTTCCAGGGGAAAAAGTCCTGTGCCCATGGATAAACCAGAACTTCGACGGTCGCTAGCAAATTATAGTTACGATTGCGAGTTTGCACAATGAGCTGCTGGGCGGTCCCGCCAGTCGCCCCCCCTCCACCGGTAGTAGCTTGGTTTACCCCTTGGAACTGGTCGTCACGGGTATGTGCATAAACGAAGCCAGCGGCCAGCTGAAAGTAATAGAGGTTGTGAATTCGAAAAGTCAGGGAACGGGCCGCCGTCAAGGCACTTGCCGTCACTTGCGTCAGATTCGATCCAGAAGGAGACACGCTGGCGTTCTGTGGCACGGGCGAACTCGCTACCGGAGTAGGTGTCTGTGCACTTGCGCTAGGAGTGCTAGCCGGCGAGCCCGCCTGAGAAGTCGGGGGGGTGCTTGCCGTGCTGCCCACGACGGTAGTCGTGCTTGTCGTCCCCGTCGGTGAGGTTTCGGTCTTGGTAGTGATGGTTGTCGGGCTGCTCTGGGGTGCCGGTGACTGAGAAGCCGGTGCGCTAAGTTGGCCTAGCGCAAACGAAGCTGCACTCGCTCCTGGCGTGGTGGCCGCGTTCAGAAACGTCAAAGCGCTGGTTGTACCCACGCCGCCAAGATCAAACAGTGGCAAACGCCCTCCCTGGTTCACTGTCAGAACAATTTCCTCGTTCCCGTACCAAACACCGACGGTGAGTACCCGAAAGTCATCAGGCAACGCAGTAATGCGGGCGAAATGGTCAATCCGCAACGCCTTCTCAACCGTATTGGTTGTCAGGGAATTCAGCAAATCCTGAAAATCGCTCACGGCGTCCGGTGCGGACTTGTAGTCTTTCAGTTTTTTATAGATTAGATTGAAGGCTATGACGCGGTTCTCCGCGACCGCAATGTCGTCCAAGTGATCCGCCAGCATCGACAAATTCGCCTTCAACCTGATGAGCGAATCCCCGTTGATGGAGTTAGGAGCTTCGCGCCCGTTTAATCGGTTGAGAAATTTGACGGAATCGTTGTGCAATTTAAAGGCATATTTTGCGCCGATCGCGATCAGTTCCGCCGGCACGACGGCCGTCAGTTGAGTGGAACTCACAAAGGTGGTGGCCAGCTCCTCACCATCCCACGTCACTTTGGTCGCTGGGACGAAATTATTGCCACTGACAACGAGGGTAAACTCCCCTCCTCCGGCTGTTATGACATTGGGGCTCAAGGAGCTGATTGTAAGGGCTGTTCCGGGTGCGGGTGACGTCGGGCTATGGGCGAGGGATCCCACCCTGAAAAGGGCTGACGTCACACCGCCGGAGATCACTGCAACGCTGGCGGTTCCTGGATTTTTAAGCAGTTCCCCAGGAACCGAGGCGGTTAATTGAGTCGCGGTTTTGAAGGTGGTATCCAGTTCCGTTCCGCCCCAAAGGACCTTTGCATCTTGGCCAAATCCAGTGCCATTCACTGTAATCGTGACCGGGTTAGTTGTTGTTTGGGGCTTACTGATCGAGATCGGAGCCATCGAAGCAATTGTCGGGCCGGCAAAAATCGTGAAAACGGCTTCATTGGATGCTGTGGAATTCGAAGATACGGTTACTTTGGCACTTCCAGACGCTCCGGACAAGGTTAGCTGATCGATCCAATTGTGAGCCGGGAGTCCTTTGAACAGAAAGGTTTCCCTGAAATCCCCGAGAAAAACGTCGAGATCCTCCATCTTCGGGAGGTCCCCATCGTCCCCGACGATGTTTCGGAGCACCTGGAACTGCGGATCGGCGGCAGTTTGCTCGGCGGCCACGACTAGTTGGGCGTGAGAGGCTACTGCCGAATCGTTTACCTGTTCCCGAAGAGCCCGCTCACTATCCAAGATTGCATTCAAACTTCGTATCCTGGCTGGCAGGTTGAGGAAGGTCGTCGGATCGGGGAGCGCGGTTAAGTCCGTTTGAATGTTGCAGGCCGATTGAATCAGCCCAGGGAGTAGCGCTTTCAACTCGTTAATGTGTTTGTCGAAGTCCGGTGCTACAAGCAGTTGCAAACTGGAAGAGGATGCTGGATTGATGAGCCGGCTATTAAGATAGTTCGCGAAGTCCTTAGGTTCCAGCCGGTCAACGACCCGAAGGAGATCAAGGGGCTTTTTGACCTCATTGCCAGCCAAGGTAACACCCATTGTAGCTCCTGGCCCGTTTACAACCGTGGGAGCCGGCACTAGAGCGCCCAGCGCAGGTATCGTACTCCCTCCCCCAAACACCGGCGTGGTCGGCTCGGTTATGTTGTTCACCTGGAGGCCTAATGAAAACAGATCCGCCATCATCGCCCCCTGCAGGAGCACCCGAACGGTCTGACCTCTGTAGAAATAAACGCCATCCGCGACTTGATGGGAGTTGATATTCTTATCGTGGCATGGGTCGAGTGGAATGGGGGTTGGCGGCGGACCGTCGAACCAGCACATGAACTCTCGTGTCGGCGCATCGTAAACAATTGTGACCAGGTCGGCCCGCTGGGCAATTGCGGTTCCCCCCATGAGCGTCAATAGCGTCAATAGCAGAAAGAGATGGTTGATCCGCGTTTTCATGGAGGTTCTCCACGCTCGGAGCGCTTTCTCCGTGTATTTTCTCAGTTGGATCTAAAGAGGCTCTGAAGTTATTTATACCATAAACAGGGCAGGAACGCTACGGTGTGTACTCTTTTTGGGTACCGTGTTCGACTCCAATTGGGCAACGGGACGGCATACTCTAACGCTATAGCAACAGATGCCGTTTCTCTTTTAATAGGATGACCGTTGCTGCTTTACGGACGGAGGGGAAATTCATCCTCATAGCACAGGGAAAGTAGGATAATCCCGGGCACCCGGTTCGCGTGAGAATTTCAGCAAGTGATTCGACCACACCCTGAAATCATCACTGCAGAGGGCGTAGGCATCACCACGGGCGGCAGAAGCTCCTGCACTCTGATAAATGAAAGACTATCGGCGTCCCAGAATATACTTGGACTGCTTATTTATGAATCATGTGGGTTAGCGCTGCACCTCGTCGAAGAAGACTACATCGGCTCCGGCCGTGATTTTTGTCTCAGCTTCGGCACGAAGCTGAGAAGGGTCTTTGAGATAGTGCGTCTGAGCATCGTGATGCAGGTGATCGACGGCCCAGTATTCCAGCGGCAGTAGACTGCGGGCGAAAGTAGTCTTTCCGGCTTGGCCCAGCATGGGCGCTCTGTACCTGGAGACCTGCTTCGGAAACTGCGATACGATCAGCGCCGAGCCGCACCGGAGAGGTAGCCGGGCCGGGCGTCAGTGGTGACTCGGCGGCCTCTGACGCGTATCTGGAGCCGGTGCCAGCCGGTATTTGACACGCCGCGCGGCGTATACGACAGAAGATATCGCTGGCGGAATTCCGTGAGGATGTAGAGAAAAACTTCGGCAAGGTCCTTCGTTGATTCGACTTCGTTGGTCTTCCCGCCCGTCATAGCGCTGAGATCATGAAGAAAAGGCGAACATTCTTAGCTGATCAATGAGAAGAATTCTGATAATTCTGATCGGGCAATTCATGTTGGTGGGTTATATTATTGGCGACTTCCCAAAGAAAGGTTAAAAATCTCATGGGTGAGATGCCATTTGTGCTTCGTAACAGTAAATTGTCTGTAGTAAAGGGTGAACTGCCTGGTTGTGATGTGCCAACTGATGAAGATCCACCTCCAGCAGCGCTGCAGCTTGATAAAGACAGGGGCTTTGTTGAACAAAGGACTCGAATCACCTTCATAGAGCGTGAGACAACTGACGATGATTGACGACAAGCGCAACCTGATACCATTCTTGTTCTGCTTCGCAAAGCCGCTGCCCGACCCTCCGTCCCGCCAATTGCGCTATGATGCAGCCCGGCAAATCGCCCAAGTCTTCATTGCAGGAGAGTGGCTTGACACGCCGGACGCACCCGATGAGGTGATCGCCAATACTAAGATCACCAAGATCAAGATGGAAACAACAGATGACGAGTGACCCTTATGTGCTTGTGCTCAGTACGATTGCTGATGTGGCCACTGATGAAGTGATCCGGCGACTCGCAGCCCACAACACCCTGCACCGACGAATCAACACTGAGGATTTTCCGTTCTCGCGCACATTTGCTTATCGACCCAAAACCAAACCCGAAGAGTATTGGATGTTGACTGAGCACGATCCATTGCCGATCCCCACGGCGGTCTGGTATCGAAGGGTACGGAGCGCTCCTAAGCCAGACGGAATGGATGAGGGTGTCTACGCGTTTTGTCTGCGAGAGAACCGTGCGGCCCTACTTGGAAGCATCATGGGGTTGACTGCTCGCTGGATGAGCCACCCGGCGGCAGTGTGGCAAGCAGAATACAAGCCATTCCAACTATCGTTGGCAACAAAACTCGGTTTGGCCATCCCTGCAACCGTGGTTACCAATGATCCGCTGATTATCAGAAAATCATTCGCTGAGTTTGAAAGGATGGTTGTCAAACCGACCAGGTCCGGGCACCTGACCCAATCAGGACAGCATTTCGCGATATATACATCCCAAGTCCTAGAGCAGCATTTGGACGAACTCGATAGTGCAAAATTGTGCCCAGCCGTCTACCAAGCGCTCGTCCCGAAACGCTTTGACTTGCGCGTGACAATCGTCGGACACCGTGTGTTCGCCGCAGCCATCGATTCACAATCCGACCCAATGGCAATGATCGACTGGCGCCAAACAGGGAACGCGCGACTAACACACCACCCAGTGACCCTTCCTGAGGCGGTGACTAGCAAGCTGCTCAGCATGATGGAGTCACTGCACCTCGCATTTGGCGCGATCGACATGATTGAGAAGCCGGACGGAACGTATGTGTTTCTCGAAATCAATCCGAACGGGCAATGGCTGTGGTTAGACGACATGTTGGCATTCGGGATTTCCGACGCAATAGCAGCATGGCTGACGAAGGGGGCGGAATGAAGGGCGCAAACGTGGGCTGGTTTGTGATCGATTGCATATTCCCGCTCCCCCGACCGCATTCCCGGGCCGAGATCCTCAAGGAGAAGGAAAAGCGGGAACACAAAAGGACAGATTACGAGGCACGAATCAAAGAACTCCCGGAAAATGATCTCAGTGAGTACGTCGGGGAGTGTGCCAGATCATTGGCTCGGGAAGAGGAACGATGTCGAGGTGTTGAAGCGCGCCTCACCACTATCATGGGGCTGTGCTCGATCGCTGGAACCATTGTGTTTAGCAGCATTTTCGGGCAAACGACCAGGACACTGCAGGTCCAAAGAAACTGGTTACGATGGGTGCTTGGGCTGGGTGGCTTGTATCTCGCAGTGGAGCTTTGTGCTGCGATCTTGGCCGCTGTGCGCGGACTATCGAGGCGAGCGTATTCCTCATCCGACGTTTTGCCAATCCCGGCATGCGAGGCAAAAGTGGTGTATCTTCGTCGTCGAATATGCGAGTATTCGGAGGTGCTGCTTGATCACCAATCGCAGAACGATGGCAAAGTGACGCAGATGGCAGTAGCTCACCGCGCTCTGAGGAATTTTCTCTGGGTCTTGCTCCTGCTTGCAGGAATTGGCGCTTGGGGCGCAGTCAGTGGATAGAAAGGACGAGCCGCCGATCGACGCCCCCGCCAAGGCATCTGCTCGCCTACCCTCCCGAGTCATCTGTTAACTTCCCAGCCTCTAAATCACAGCTATGGACTGTTCTGGCAGGACACCCGGAAAGGGATGGCGGGACAGACAAATCCACCGTGCGGCCTCTGACCTTGTTGCCGTCCTATCACCACTGACTCGGGATGTCAGGATATAGACCGTCCCCAGATCGTTATTGTTCAGATGTCGCGTTCGAGGAAACCTCCCGGCACGGCACAGAGTGCACACATTCTCAAACGCCGTTTTGCTAAGCTATGCCATCAATACTGGCGGTCACTTGGATGTGGCCAAACCGGAAACTGCGATGCGGTCCAGAAACGCGTGCGAGAACGTGAGCCCGTTGTGGGATATTGCGTGGCGAGCCGTGTTGTTTCCTCTAACGAGCCGTATCGGAATCTGACCACTGCCTATTTAGCCGGCGTCCAAATCTCTCCCGGCGTGTCCAGGATATCGCGCGGCTTCACCTTGTAGAGCAACTCGGTTTCGATTTCTAGTTCAGTCCATTCATTTGGCCAACAGACCCTGGCAAAGTTCTCAGCTGACTCCTTGTGATAGAACCATGCTGCTTTCCCGCCTTGGCCAGCGTGATGAAAGCCAAACACCTTTCCGCCGTTCATGCCTCCCCCCTTGCAATGCCCTCATCATATCCGCAACTGAATCCACTAACATCAACCTCAATCCCTCTTCGCCCTCCATGTTCCTCAGGACTCAAGCGCGCAAACAAGCGCAATTGGACCGTTCCGGAAATCGCCGCTCGGCCTCGAGGGCCAGCGATTCGGCATGCTGAGCGCACAACTCGAGCTGGGCGGGGGTATAATTCTCGAAATACTCCCTGTCCGTGTCGCCCGGCCGCAGGGTCAAGAACCCCAGGCAGGCTGCAACGGACTCATCGGAGTCGATCGCATGAAGCGGGGAGCATCGAAAATCGCGCCCTTCAAATAGCACGGTCCCTTTTCCGCACTCCCACTGCTTGAGCCGGTAGCCCAACCAGTCTGAGCCGTGGTAAATCAACTCGAAGGTGAAGTAAGGTTCTCCCCGATAGGGCCGGAGTCGGACCATTCTCAGGATGTCCTCTTTCGTCTTTGCCACGGCAGACCTCCTATTTGAAGAGCTTGAACGCGACCAGGGCCATTTTGCCGACCGGAAACGATGCATAGTGTTCGCGCTTGTCTTCGCTGAGGGCGTTGTAGACTGCCATAATCGCAGACGCGCTGAACAGATCCACGGCCTGGCCGTCGATCTTGGCGTATGCTCCCTCTTCGACGATCTGCCGGACAGCCGCAATCCTCTCCGCCGGCGTCTTCGGCAGGGTGACCACCGTCCCCCGTTGTCTGGTTCTGCTTGGCTCGATTTTCATTTTCCATCACCTTCGAATTCGGCACACAACGCCATGCCGAGTATTAATCTTGTAAAGGCAAAGGCGGCAGGGCGGGACGCACCTTCCGATTCCGATACTCGTCGATCATTCTTCGGACGCCAAATGAGGCAAACAGCACTGTCTTGCCGTCGCTCATTCGCCGCGTTTTGATCGCGTATTTCGGGCGGCTGGACTCAAAGCCGACCACCTCGAAGGTTTCGCCGTGGTGCTGGAAGATCGCCTTGTAGTCACCCGGCTCCAGGCCATATGCCCGGCAGTCACGGGCGAAGGCGGCCTCGGCCGCGTCCCTCCCATCCGCGGTCAACTTCGTCTTGAATGTGATCCTCGGAGTGTAACTCTCCGTCGAATATCTGCCGCCGTGCGATTCGAGCTCCAGGTTGTGCTTCTCCGCTATCGCATGGAGGGCGGCCTTGATTTCGGCACCCGGCTCCTCAACGGTTGCTTTCGTCATCTGCCGGATCCCGTCCACTTTCATCTCCCTTTCTGGCTTCATTGCCGGCGGAAGCGGCTGCTGAAACCAGGCATTCAGCTTCACCACATTGGCGGTCACATGGCCCCGGTTCTTCAAGAAATTCTCGAATGATCCGTTGGCCTTGGACTCATGGACAAACCGGACCATCCGATCGAGAATTGCCACAAATGGGGCTTTATGATTGAATCCCCCGGGAACAAGGTGTGCGATTTCATGCAGCACCACGCCCTCCCGGAGCTTGCGGTAGGGACTCTCCTTCAGCTCCTCGACGGTCGCCTCTCGATGCGGTAGGTGAATCCGCAGGCTGCGGACGAACGCCTTCCCGCGCTTATTGCCATAGCGGATCTCAATCGGACCCAGGCCGAATTCGACCCTTACGAAATCGACGAGGGCCTGGACATCGGCCTTCCGGATCGGCGTGTAGTTGGATTCCTGCAGCAGCTCCGGACAGCGGCTCAACTTACCGACCGAGCGGTATTCTCCTTCAACTCTACGGGTGCATCGTTTTTTCATCTCCATGATGGGCGTATCGTAATACCCAGTATTATGCATGTAAAGCCAATAGTCGCAGAGGGACACCGGGGCCGGTCCCTTTTTCCGTGATAGCCGAAATCCGGGCCGGAAGCGCCGTGGGATTTTGCTTTATACCGGCTTGAGAGGCGCCATCGTGGTGGGGGTGGTAGGCAGATAATGTGAAACCGGACATAGGCGGCGGCAAACGGCGCCGCCGCGCATGTCACAGAAATTACCACGGAAAGATGTCTACGACATTCATAGCATCTAACCAATTTAACGTTACGAAGAAGGACGCCAGGTTGACGGCGAGCGCCAAGGGCTTGGCTTTCTTGATACTACCCTTTGCGATCATGTCATTAAAGATCTGCTGGATGTCGACTCCGCAGCTGCCGCCAATATCGAGCAGCCATATTATCGATGCGCCGACTTCTTTTGAAAAGGCATCAAAATCGTTCTCCTGCGCCGCCTCGGCCGCACGGCCGATTCGGATAGAGGCCTCCATCAACTTGGCCTGCATGTAGGTCCGATTGTTTGGTCCCCCCAATTCGCTCGGAGTGTGCAATCCCTGGGCCCTCCTCCACTTCACGACAGTCTTTGCTGCTTCATTTAACAAGATGTGTCCTTCCTATAAAGACCACCCGGAACGGGTGCCTGGACCGGTCCGGGCTAATGATTAGGCAATGAAGTTGGCGAGACGGAAGAATTCCCTCGCCCCCTTTGCCGTTTCCCTGGTCGCCGCACCAGATGTGCGCTCCCTGTACACAAGAAGGCTATCCGCACACACGCCTCTACTCAGGAGTGACACTGCGCGGATGGTAGTGCGAAAAAACAGAGCCGCCGTTTCACGCCTGCGGCGTGAACGCCGGAAATAGGGGGGGATTCGCATCAGAGAATACGACGGAGGCTATTTCCCAGC
>JBEKYG010000017.1:0-16704 GCA_049511215.1 Acidobacteriota bacterium
CCAAGTTGGGTGCTGCGGTTTAGTCCAATACATTTTTAGCCCACCGTCGCGGCACTGAACTTTCCGTTTTGTTCCAAGATCGTGCGCCGCGCCGCCGGGCTAAAAATGCTCTGCATTATGAGCCCATACGCACGGCAATCGGTGATCCTGGCTGTAGTCGGGTTTCTGTCAATTCACCTTGCTGTGTCTACACAAAGAGAGCAGAAGGGACAGCAGCCGCGGTTTAACGTTCAGGTCAATCTCGTCTCTTTGGATGTAGAAGTACTGGATTCGCTGGGAAATCCGGTGCTCGGCCTCGCCAAGAAGGACTTCACCGTGAAGGAAAATGACAGGCCGATGGAGATCTCAAACTTCGCCTGGTTGGCCGACAGGCCCATCAGCCTGGCGATGGTACTGGATACCAGCGGGATCTCGCCCCCGAAGCTCGTCACCTTCAAACGCTTCCTACGTGAGCTGGCCCATGAGCTTGCGCCCACGGACGACTTGTGTCTGTACTCATTTGACTCCAGGGATGCTTATCTTGAAATGGATTTCAGTTCGAAACGCTATCTCCTCATGGATGCACTCGACAACATCGGAGTCCCATCCAACCGATCGGGCGGAGTCCTGCAGGAACTTTTTACAGGAGCGCCTCCGACAGGGCTGGCCATCGACATGGCGTTAGACAAGCTTCGCAAGATCGACAAAGGGAAAAAAGCTCTGTTGGTGATTTCGAACCGCTTCAGAGGGTTGGGACCGGCTACCGTAGAGCACGTTCAGCTATCAGGCTGCACCCTGCTGACCTTGGGATTAGACAACAAGGTAGCCCTGTTGATCAGGCTGGGAGGTGATAAGATCAGCAGAGACCAGCTCATGAGAGAATCGGGAGGGCGGCAGTTTTCGGCTGAGACCGAGGATATGACAGGCGTGTGCCGCAAGATTGCCTACTCCCTCAAAAACTACTACGCGCTTGGATATCTGACCGAGATCGGCCCTGCCGACAAAAAACCCAGGCGGATAGAGGTGCAGATGCCGGGACAGGAATATACCATCAACTACAGGCGCAGTTATGTGGTCACAGATCGCTGAAGGCGATCCTTTGAATACCCGCCGCTTCAAACGCTTCCATGACCCGTTTGCTCGTCAGGGCCTCGAATTCATCCTCATGGCAATACGCCGGCATTGTGCGCTCGATTTCGGCACAGCTTCGTGTGGATGGGTGAAAATGGATCTCGGTGACGCCATCCGGCAGATGTGGCACCAGTCGAAGCACCAGATCCGCCGTCATCGCGCCGGAATCCGCCATGCCGAAAATGAAGTCGTTGCATTGCACGTGCGACCGGCGCAGGCGGCCTTTCATAAACCAAGTCAAAGGGGAAAGGAATAACCAGGAGGTCATTCTGCCAAGAAGCGACCTCCTTGAAGCGCGCCACGACGGCAGCGCCGGCTCGTGAGGAAGTCTCACGGCGGCAAGCCCATAGTCGCGCCCAACCTCCAGAATCAGGTTCAGGATCCTCGGATGCAGGTGCAGGTGGTTGTGACTGTTAACATGATCCAGCGCCAGCCCCGTTTGCGAGAACGCTTCAAACTGGGCGCGGATTTCGGCCTGCAGCTGCTTTCGGATACCCGGCCGCAGCGCGTATTTAAATCCTGCTCGGGTCGGATGGTCGGAAAACTCCCCGCGGGAGTTCACCAGATTGGGTATGGCGCGCGGAGGGAGGATAGAGTGTCCCTCAACCAAGACGACATGTAACCCAACCTTGAGGGTCGGAACCTGTTTCGCGCGTTCGATCGCATCCGCCGCGGCTTCGGCCCCGACCATCAAGCTTGCCGTAGTCAAAATACCCCGGCGATGAGCCTCGATGATCGCCTCGTTGACCGGCTCTGCGAGACCAAAGTCGTCGCCGGTGACGATCACGCGCTTCATGAACTTTCCTCTCGCGCGACGAGTCGTCCGTCCCGCGTAAGGATGAAATGCGCCCCGCGCCATACCGTCGTGCGCCTGGTGTAGGCAAGAATAAAGGACACCAGGCCGGCGATGTCGCGAAATGGCAGCAGGTACAGGCTTCGCAGCCCTTCCCGATCGCGGAGGCCCCATCCCAGGATCACGGCTGCAGTCGCCAGTCTCAGGACGAGAGCACCCAGCAGCACCGATAGGCCGACAGAGTCGCCCAGGCGCGCGAGTGCGTAGAGCAAAGCGAAAGGAACGGATCGGAGAAGCACAGTCGCGGAGAAGGCAATGGGCCGGGCCGCACGATTGTTTTGATCCCAGTAGACCTGATGCCCCCACCATGCCGAGGGATTTTTGAGGTCCATGATCGTGTCGATAAAGTAGGGGATAATCACATCCTTCTTTCCCGACTTCCAGATGCGATGGCCCATCTCATAATCTTCGACCAGGTAGTCGGCCAGCGCCGGCAAACCGCCTATCTCCTCGAGGGTGGAGCGGCGCAGCGCGGTCGAAGCGCCAAGGCAAAACTTCGCGGCGCCGGTGATGTGCGCAAAAATCATGCTCGCCATCAAATCCGCGTTCAGCGTCAGCAGTTCTACCTTCTCGTACCACTTGTCGGCGAAGGCCGCCTTGTAGAATGTACAGACAAATCCCACTTCGGGATCGGCCAGAGGAGCGACGATGGTTTTTAGATAATCGGGCCGTAATAATACGTCGCTGTCCCCGATTACCAGGATGTCGTGGCGTGCATGTTTCAGGCCGCCGATCATATTGTTGATCTTGCCGTTTGTGCCGGCGCGGCACTCTTCGATTGCAACCGTAACCTTCTCGTTGCCGAATTCCTGAGCGATCGCCTGCAACAACGAGATGGCCGGATCGTCGTGTCTCTGCACGGAAAAAACCACCTGGTAGTTTGGGTAATCCTGGCGGCAGACGCTGCACAAGTTTTCACGCAGATTCTTCTCGAGGCCGTAAACAGGTTTCAAAACGGTGACGGGAGGCCAGGCAGTGAAGGCGTGCTTGAACGCTCTCTGGGTGCGGGTGCGGAGCCGGACCATGGCCAGCAGACACAGGACCCCGTAAGCCGAACCGCCCGCGGCCGGGATGAGCAGAATCCACTGAAGAATTCGAATCATGAGATGTGAGGGCATTCCATCCTCGGATGAAGCTCTATATTATAAGGTCCTTTCATAAATGTGGGATAAACGTGCCGACCGCATACATCAGCGCGCGGCCGATGATCACGCCCGCTGCGATCGCAGTGAGGACGATCGCCTTCAGCGGCCACGCCGTAGTCTTGTCCGCAAGGGTAACACCGGAACCGTTCTTATCGGGCCAGAGTCTGAGCACGAAAGCAACGGGCAGGACGATGGTGAGAAAGATAGTAAGAGCAAGCCAGACGACATAATCGGACAGCAGGAGATGGAGAGCGCCCTGGAGACGAACGGCAGCAAAATCATCTGGGACGCTTCGCGATAGCTTCGCAAACATCCACATGGTTGAGACCAGGTGGGCCAGTCCCCCGGCAAAGCCCAGGATCAGGTAGGTCTTGAGAAGCCTGGCGTGGTTTGTTATGGGCAACGCCGCGGGCACGATGCCGGCAAAGAGCAAAACCGTCCCCAGAAAAGAGATCGGCAGCCACGCCGAGTCCCACGCAGGCTGCGTGGGAAACGTGTAGGTGGCGAAACTTGAAGTCACGGCCGCTATTCCGGCAAGACTGGTCACCACGCCTACCCAGAATCTCCTCCGGGTGATTTTTTTCCACCAACTCAGGCCATAGCCAAAGGCTGCCGATGCAAACAGCAGCGAAAGGAAGATCTCGAGGCTCAAACGTGAACTTCCCAGATTCGAAAGGGCCCTTGGGGCCGACAATGGGCGGCCCAAATGGAAGAGAGATGCCAGCAGTCCAATAGCGATTAATGGGAAAATGGCCACTCCGAGCCGCCGCATGCTGACATCCTGCGCGCCGCCGGGTGTGCGATCGTGCAGTGTCGCCGATAATGCCAGGCCGCAGGCCATCTGCAGCGCCACCGTGAATATGATCAGGGACCATTCCGTCAAATCATTACCTCCTTAGTGCCGCAAGGCTTCAGCCCGCACCATGTATCTGGATGCCGGTCTGGTGATACCGGGAGCAGGGAGATTTCGGATGGAGATGGTCGCGCCTGCGCGGCCGGCTATTTCCCGCAGGCTGCCCACCTCGATCGCGCGCAGTGGGCAGGCGGCCACACAGACGGGACTTCTCCCTTGCTCCATTTCCCCGAGACACAGATTGCACTTTTTGACCCTGCCCGTTTTGGGATCATATTGGGGCGCGCCGTACGGGCACAGCCACGTGCAGTATCGGCAGCCGATGCAGCGTTCCGGGTCATGCAGTACAATCCCGTCGCTTGCTCTCTTGGTATAGGCTCCCGCCGGGCAGTGCTTCACGCAGATCGGGTCCTCGCAGTGATTGCAGGACATGGAGATGTTGTAGGCGAATACCATGGGAAACTCTCCACCCTCGAAGGTCCGCACCCTGCGTATTCTTTGTCCCACGGCTGCATCGTTGAAATCCTTGCAAGCCACTTCGCAGGTCTTGCAGTTGATGCATTTCGTGGCGTCCACGTAAAAGCCGATCTGCCCGCTCACCCTTGATTCTCCCTCGACACTAAGACTCCAAGATTTGAAGACACCAAGAAAAACATCCTTTGCATCCGCTTAGGCGCGCCGACGGCGCATGAGGGATGGTTCTGAATCTATATTCTCTCCACTTCAACCAGAATTGTGTGCTGCGCGTTGCCATGTGCCAGGGGCGTCGGCTTCTGGCTGGTCAGGATGTTGACGCATCCCCGCCGGCAGACTCCGTTTTCGTCCGGCGTATACCACGCGCCCTGGGGTATGGCGACTACGCCCGGCCGAATCCGTTTTGTAACGCGAGCCTTGATGATCAAGATCCCCCGGTCATTGAATACCCTGGTCCTGGCGCCATCTGAAATCCCGCGCGCCTCGGCGTCTTGTGGACTGATCCACATCAGCTGAGGATCGGCCTCTTCCATCCAGGAAGTCTCGTCAAATGTGGAGTGTGTCCGCCTTTTGGTATGTGGTCCGATACATTGCAGCGGATACTTCCTCGTCAAAGGATCTTCCGGTCCCTCCCAGGCGGGGATGTACTTCGGAACACCCGGTATATCGGGCCGATGAAGGTCATACAGTGTCTTCGAGAAAATCTCGATCTTTCCGGACGGCGTTTTAAAAGGATGATGGGCAGGATCCTTGATCTCCTTTTCAAAAGCGACGTATTCCAGCGGATCTTGCCGGTAGACGCCGGTTCTTTGCAGCTCCTCGTAACTCGGGAACTCGGGGTCGGATTTCCTGGCGTCGGTAATGATCTTTTTCAGCCAGTCTTCTTCAGTCCTTCCCTCAGTAAACTGATTCCCCAATCCCAGTTTTTCCGCCACCCGGCTCAACCACCAATAGTCGTGCTTACACTCAAACGGAGGGGCAACGACCTTGTTGCCGAAAATGATGTATTTTTCCCCCGACCAGGGGAAGCCGATGTCGTTGCGTTCGAGCGAATGATCCGCCGGCAAAAGCACGTCGGCAAATCTGGCGCTCGGCGTCATGAAATGGTCCGACACAACGATGAACCGAACCTTGCTCTCATCCTGCAAAATCCGCACAGTCCTGTTGATGTCGGCGTGCTGATTGACTAGAACATTGCCTGCCAGATTGAAAATAAACTTGATATTGCTCTTGAGCGGGCCGTCCACGACACCGTCGGCAGCTGTCATTTCGGTGCCGCGCACAACTGCATCCGTCCACAAAAATACAGGAATCCTGGTGTTGACAGGATTGACCCCGGTTGGAAGGCCGCGGATGCCAAGACCAAGATTGCGGCTTCCTTCTCCACCGCCCCACCCGCCGCCCAGGATGCCGAAGTTGCCTGTCATGCACGCCAGAACGATTCCAGCGCGCACGGACTCCTCGCCAAATGCATGGCGTTGCGGGCCAAGTCCTTGGATCAGTTGTGCCGGTTTTGCCGTGGCAAATTCCCTGGCCAGGTTCCTGATCGTGTTTGCCTCGATTCCCGTGATGGGCGCGGCCCACTCCGGGGTCTTGGCTTGGCCATCGGACCATCCGAGAATATGACTCTTGAACGACTGCCCTGATGGAATCCCGGCAGGCATGTGCTCTTCGTCAAATCCGATGCAGTACTTATCCAGGAACAGGCGGTCGTGAAGGCTTTCAGTGATGATGACGTGAGCCATCGCCGCGAAAAGTGCCGTATCCGTGGTGGGCTTCAATGGCAGCCATTCGTCGGCGAAAGTGGCGGCAGTTTCCGTAAGCCTGGGGTCGATGACCACGACTTTTGCTCCGGCATCCTTTGCTTTGGCCAGGTAGTAATTCGAATTGGTTTCAAAGACAAGCTCGGCTGGATTGAAACCGTTCAGAATAATCAGCTTGGAATACAGCAAGGTCTGATAGCTGCTGGTGTCCCGGTAGCCGGCGATGTAGGGAGCCGTGTATCTCAGACAAGCGGAGCTATAGCTGTTGTAATACCCCAGATAACCGCCCATCAGGTTCATCAGCCGCTGCGCCGCGGCAACCCCGTTGATGGCGCCGCAATCGCCGGTAGCGTAATGAATAAAGACCGAGTGCGGGCCGCTGGTATCCACCACCGTCTTCAAATTCTCGGCGATGAGTTTGATGGCTTCATCCCACTGGATTCGCTCAAACTCACCGGCGCCTCTTCTCCCCGCCCTTTTCATCGGATACTTGAGACGATCGGGATGGTAGAGCCGGTTTCGCAGCGCTCTCCCCTTCAAGCAAGGGCGCAATTGCGGCCTCGCGGCACGGTCCGTGGCATCGTCCGCGCTGATTCTCACTACGACGCCATCCTTGATGTGCGCTCTTAGCTGGCAGCGGCCGCCGCAGTTGTTGTTGCACACCACCGAGAGGATGCGGGTGCCGTCGCTCTGAATTTCCTCCGGAACGATTTGATCAAGCGCGAGGTGACCGAATAGTTCGCCGGCAGCCACCGTGCCCACGGCGGCGGTGGAAAGCTTCAGGAACGTCCTGCGATCCAGCTCGATCTTCAAAACGAACCTCTGCAAACGTTCGGCCGGGACCTCGGTTCAGAACCCCTGGCATATTTCCGAAATTCACGGAAAATCGCCATTTCTTCGGAACGGCTGCGGACCATGTGCGGTCGGGGCCATGGTGCATCGGACTGAGACCGTCCAACGGAACAGTCTCAAATGGCCAAATCCAATGCTATTCGGGAATCTTCATCTCCCACTCGTGCAATTCCAGCGAGCGCGCTCCACTCTTGACGTACGGGTCACTTTCCGCGACCTTTTTTGCCGCATCAAACGACTCGGCCTTGTAAATGATCAACCCTCCCGCGCCGTCAGCAAACCGCCCGCGGGCGAAGATCTTGCCTTCCAGCTCCATGTTGTCCAGAAACTGCACGTGCGCAGGTCGCAACTCCTGACTCTTTTCCAGGTCCCGCATAGGTAAGAATGCCGCGAAGAATTTCATCAGTATCAACTCCTCGGATGTTTCGTCCTGTCATTCACTTTGGCGACGATACTGGGATTCTCGCATGAAACGGCAAGAAACGAAATTCCGAATTTCTCTTGTTCCTCCAGACCCTACTTAAGATACTAGTCATGAAATTTCGGGGACAGGCGCCATAACCTCGAAATTCCCCGGAAGCCAATTCCCGCCAATCTCGAATAATTTCGAGGTTATGGCGCCTGTCCCCGAAATTCAATGCACATCGAGTGCCGCAGAGCGGCACGAGCGACTGGTCCGAAGATTGGTACTGAAGATAGGATCCTCTTGACGGAAGAAGCATGAACTCTGCGCCGCAAATACCATCGCGCCGTTGGTTGATTGCCATCGCCGTAATGGCGAGTGCCGTCATGGAAGTGCTGGACACGTCCGTGGTGAATGTCAGCCTTCCCCACATTGCAGGCAATCTCTCGGCGACCGTGGATGAAGCCACGTGGGTGTTGACGTCCTACATTGTCGCAAATGCCATTATCCTGCCTATGACCGGGTGGTTGGCAAACTACTTCGGCCGAAAACGGCTTCTCCTCACGGTGGTGACCGGGTTCACGCTGTCCAGCGTTTTATGTGGTCTCGCTCCCAATCTTCCGCTGCTGATCCTCTTTCGTGTTCTCCAGGGAACAACCGGCGGCGGGCTCCAGCCGCTGTCGCAGGCAGTGTTGCTCGAGGAATTTCCTGCCAGGGAGCGTGGGAAGGCAATGGGATTCTGGGGGCTGGGCATTTTGGCCGCGCCGATTCTTGGGCCCACGCTCGGCGGCTGGCTTACCGATGCCCATTCCTGGCGTTGGGTGTTTTATATCAATATCCCCGTGGGAATCTTCAGCCTGGTCATGATCTGGCTGTTCATACAAGACCCGCATTACATCAAGCGGGGAGCTCTGCGCGTGGATGCGATCGGCATGGGGATGCTGGCTCTCGGCATGGGATCGCTCCAGGTGATGCTCGACAAAGGCCAGGAAGAAGACTGGTTTGCGTCTCACATGATCGTCATCCTGGCGGTACTGGCGGGAGTGTTCCTGACGGCCTTCGTGGTGCGTGAATTGCGCACACCCGAACCGCTGGTTCGCTTCAGCTTGCTGCGTTACCGTACCTTCACCGCCGGTATCATTCTGGCTTGGGTGCTCGGCTTCGTGCTTTACGGCAGTCTCGTGTTGCTGCCCCTGTTCATGCAGACTTTGCTGGGATGGTCGGCAACGACCGCGGGCTTCTGGACCAGCCCGCGAGGCATCGGAACGGCAATCATGATGCCGATTGTCGGATATCTGCTGGGCAAAAACTGGGACGGCCGCTGGATGCTCGCATTCGGCTTCCTCCTCACGAGCACCGCTTTATATGGATTCTCCACCATGACACTGGATTCGGGCACCTGGGACATTTTCCTGCACCAGATCAATCAGGGACTCGGCATGGCGTTTGTTTTTGTGCCGCTGACAACCTTGACGATGGATCCCATCCCGAAGCAGGAAACTGGGTATGCCACTAGCCTCTATAGCGTCATGCGCAATATCGGCAGCAGCGTCGGCATTTCGTTCGTGACCACCTTTATCGCGCGCCGCTCACAATTCCACCAGGACATCCTCGCGGCGCACGCGACCCCCTATAACGAAGCGTTCCGGCAATTGCAGAGACAGGCACAAGGTGTGTTCATTCAAGGTGGAGCGGATTCAACGACAGCAGGCAGGCAGGCTCTGGCCGCAGTTTACCGCATCGTGCAGCGGCAGGCTGCCCTGCTCAGCTTTGTCGAGACGTTCCGCATCATGGCAATTCTCTTCCTGTTCTGCATGTTGCTCATTCTCCTGATGAGAAGGCCGAAGCATCAACGCGGAGGCGAGGCAGCAGGGCACTGATATCAGGCATCCAGCCTCGAACCGTATACCTTGATCGTTTGCGCCGCAGTCGAATCGTCATTCTACTGTGTCTACAATATGATCCCGCGATTTCTAAACCCGCTTTCCCAAATGCACACTATTGCGGCTGAGCATGAAAATGACGTATCCTTGTCGCATGCTTGATTGGACAAATTGCACTGCTGTCGAACGAGAGCCGGGGAAAATCAGCGGTGCATGGGCGTTTAAGGGCACGCGCGTGCCAGTAAAGGCGCTCTTCGAAAACCTCGAAGATGGCGCGTCCGTGGGTGATTTTCTGGAATGGTTTCCCGGAGTAACCCGCGAACAGATCCAGGCAGTGCTCGAATGCGCCCAACGCAGTCTGATCGAAGTCTGAGCTCAAAAGAATGTGCGGGCAAAGGTATGCGAATTCTCCTGGATCATGGCACTCCCGCACCCCTCCGTCAAAAATTGCCCGGTCATTTGGTATCTACCGCTTATGAAATGGGCTGGGCAGATCTTGATAATGGCACCTTGCTCACAGCCGCCGATGGATCTTTTGATATCTTCATCACCACGGACCAAAACCTTCGTTATCAGCAAAATCTTACTGGAAGAAAGCTCGCCATTATGGTGCTGCCAACAACCAGTTGGCCGAAAATACAACGGCATCTGCCGGCCATAATCGCAGCAGTTGAGGCCATGCAACCGGGCAATATTCATGAGCTTGTGTTCGGAGACTAGAGCCTGCAGGATGCCGTCACCATTTTAGGTATTGTTGGGGAAAATCGAAAACCAATCTCATGTCGCCTGGCGTACGTTCCAAATGTACGGTTTACCCGTAATACGTCCGGAATGCCGGTTTTTCGCCCATGTCGCTGGTCATTCATCAACTTCCCACAATCCCGTATCTTGGGAGTTGGAATCAATGTCACATTTCCGGATAGTTGCAACACATCCATCTAAACTCAAATTTGGGTCGTAGCCTCCTCGAGTACAGTTTGGAGTATCTGCCATGATTCTCTGGGTATAGAATATTAATTAAGTGACTCTGAAAGAGAACCCGCGCGATGATAAAGCGGTCTAATTCAAACCTGAGATCGAGAGAGCATTTGCAGATGCCCAAATGCAGATATTTCCCTTTCTTTATATTACCGTTACTGATCGACGGCGCGATCATTCAGGCGAGCGATATCGGCATTCCAACCTCCCTCCACACAAGTGAGCGGACCACGGTGGAGGGCCAATCTAATGCGGGTGTTGCGCATCCTGTTAGCGCCACCATCATCTCGCCGAATCCCACGCCTTCACTCGGGCAGTTGGGCGCCTACTACTTCGAAACAGGTAACCAGTCTCAGGTCTGGATCAATCTCGAGCCTCAAGGCGCGGAGCCTGGCCCCAATCCTTTTTGGCTGAACATCACAGTGGCGTTCCCTGGCACAAGATTGGATCGTGTTCCCGACGCCGTCGATGTCCGCGCTACGTCAGTGTATGGCGCCTGGGCGACGAGGGTCCTCCAGCCTGTTTTCCGGCTTCAGCTTGAGGGAGGAACTAAAATGGACCTGACCGCACCCGGCAAAGCGTTCCACTTCATCTCCAGCTGCTTGGATTGCCCGTTGGACACGGTTATTGCGCAGATTGCGTTCGACGCGCTCCGTCAGGTTGCCGGATCGAAAACTGTGGGCATCGATGCGCTTGGATTTACTGCGCGTCTGAAGCCTGCGGACCTTCAGACTCTCCGCAGGTTCGTCGAAATTGTTACCCATGGAGTCCAGATTCGATAAGACGTGCGCTGGAGCCCTCGTTTACTCAAAAAGAAACCCCAAGATGCGGCAGCATTCACCCGCTTGGGTTGTAAAAAGCTCCAGCGACGTAGATGGCTCGCCAGCTCGGCATTCCGCTCCCAAGCACGTTCCGCAGGTGCGCTCCGTAACGACATTGCCCCAGAAGTCCCCATCTGGGAAGTTACAGACTCACTGTGTTGGGCCACGCGGGCGATAAGGGGGGAAACCGGACAAAACCCTTTGCAGGGTGGGAAGCCGCTTTGTACTGGCAAACCGTTCATCGATGAAAAAAATCCAGTCCCAGCAAAAACTCAAATTGATTCGGATTGACCCGAAGAGCGCTCTGCGCAGATCCCATGTTGCTTAGCCAATGCGTAAAGTGCAACTCTGGGGAAAAACGCAGCCAACCACGCCCGAATTCGAAGCCGCCTCCGATGGTCAGACCCGAAAAGTTGCGGTCATCCAGCTCTCCCGGTTGGCTTGTATCAATCTGGGTGGAAACCGTATGCCACGCCGGAAAGGGGTCGCTCATGTTGCTCACGCCGCGGGCTCGAACAGGTCCGATATGCCGAAAGGTGCCCCCCCCGGACACGAAGGGTCGCTTCGACCGGCAGAATCGGTATTTCACCATTACCGGAAAATCCCATGAACTGCCTTTGACGTCATAAAACTGTGTGTCGCTACCATTTGGGGAATAAGAAAAAATTGATTCGTCGTGAACATAGCCCATACGTTTATATTGAGCATCAACTTCGAGACCTAAGCCACGATAGAATCCGTATTCCATAAAGAAGCCGACTGTATAACGCCGAGTGGCTGCCGAATACTGAGTGCCGAATCCAGTGTAACGAGATGGGGAAAAACCAGTTTTAAAAAATTTTGTTATGGGAACACCGGCCTGAACGCCTAAATGAACGCCTTGACCGAGCGCTGAAATTGAAAAGGCAATTACCACGAAAGCTGAAAACAAACATCTCATATATTGCGGGCAAGTTGTCGAGTCCATTCCACTGACCTTTCAAAAAACAGCCTCCTCAGCAGAATCTGTGGGTGACCGATATCAATAAATCATGGTAAGTCACTGATAACTGACACCTTAGCATCGCTGACAAAGCCAAAATTTGTGGGACTCAAAATTTGGGAGCAATAACTCCCGGTAGGGCCTGTGGGAAATGTGGGAAAGTCACGCCGCTTTTTAGCGGGACTTTTCCAAGCTGGTGTGGGAATCCACGCTCTTTGTGGATTTCCATACCAGCGTCATTTTCCATCAGGCCAGGGCTTTTTCGAGTCATTTTTACCCACAGATTTCGCGGAAGACCCAAAAAACAGTGGCCCGGATGATTGGAAATATGCTCTTATTTATGACGTCATCGCGGCCTAAAACTTAGATAGACAGCTTCGCAGGATGTTCCCGTGTAAAGTTGCAAGAGCGGATAAATGTTCTTTTTGCAGCACTTATGCCAAATCAATGGATTCGCGGGCGGTAAGTGGGGTTACCGGACATCTGGATTTTCGCGCCTGCCGACGACCAAATCTGATTTCACCTCAATTTCACCTGTCTTGTCAATGTACGAGTAATCCGTTATACGTCCGCGTGGGATTATTTCTTACTCGAAGCTTACTCTCGGCAGTTTAAGTCTAAGTCACTTCTCCGAGATACCGACTACTCGGCCAGGTGACTCAGCGATCTAAGTACCGCCACAATCACTTTCATGGAGGTGCGTTTATTGACCTGTTCCAAGAGCCTTAAATCGGAGCAAATGAGAGACTTTCTGGCATCAGGCTAACGTGTGGCTCAGCAGCAGCCGCGACCACCTCGGGCGGCTCGGCGCGTCAATTGCCCAGCAAGGGCGTGACGAGAGGGGCTGGCTGATGCAGCCGATTGTTAGGCTGCCCCCCTCGGTCATTCTATCGAATAACTGACGGCCTCTTGAAGTGACCGTTGACATTGAAGAACACGGAGTAGGGTATCGTCTTGACCGCCTTGGCCTTTGGCATTGTCTCCGATCTGATCCACTTGCCGAATAGGACCCGGACCCCAGTTCCCGGCTCGTCTGGCGCCAGCAGGATCTCGTCGTGCGTGAACGTGAACCAAACGAACTCGATCTCGCCATTGGGGGCGGTGGTAGCTACTACGCATTCGTCGCCAGGCACAAGGTCGGTGGCCATTGCCGCCTGCTTGCCGGTGAGATATAGGTCGTAGAAGGCATCACTCCCATACAAAGTAGCATGATCACGGGAACGGCAGTTGTTGAAGAAAATAGGCATGTTTCGCGTCTCCAAGGCCAAACGGTCCAGCCAGGCTGCGGCGCGCCAGGCAGTCTCGACAGGCGAGCCGTCAATTTCGGGTTGTACCTAGGCATCGGGAATATTCCCTGTTAGCGCATGTCGTACTCGCATCCAGTCCTTAAACTGCGCTTCCCGGTCTCTGACCCTCGTATTGAGGATTTTTGGTCCACAGTGATAGACGGGGACCAAGCAGGTTCCTTGAAATAGCTCGACGGCGTCAACAGAATTCACTGCATCACGAAAGCGTCTTGGCTCCAATTCGAACGAATGCATTGTTGTTTTGTATGCCCACTCCCCTAGTGTCACGACGACACGGGGGCGCACGATTTCTATCTGCCGACGCAAGAATTTTGGGCCACAGTTTGCATACCACTGCTTGGAAACAGCAGTTTGGGCATTTCCATGCTTGAGGCAGAGGACGGCATTGGTTAGGAATACTCCAGAATCTTGCCTACTCGCCAGCGGGGAGGTCACTCGAACTCCTACATGATCGAGAAGTTTGATAAGCATCCGGTTGGTTGGGCTCTCGTTATCCTTCCCAGATTGACGTTTGAAGCTTTCGACATCTCCCCAGTCTTGTGCAACTACCATAATGTCAGCATCAAGGTCGCCTTGCCAACGAGTCCACGGCCCAATCTGATTGGAGTCCAAGTGACATAATGCAGCTGATGCGGGATTAGTGAGCTCCAGTTCTTTGCAGAGGGTACAGGCCTTTCTCTCTGCTACCAATGCTTGATATGCAGCCTGTTTCATTCGATTACTCCTCTCCAAGCGGCTGTCTGCTCCGTATTATGCTACTCTTACCCTTCATTTTATACTGACTACCACATTCAGCATTAATAAATAGGAACCGCAGGATTCTGATAAGGCAACCAGGTTTAGACCTATGTCCCGGATGTTGTCGTGATAGCAGGGGTCGTGGCGGGATTTTCGTATCGCGATGTTGCAGGGGACATTGAACCCCCAGAGCCGAATCGCGTTTAGGAGTAACGCATCGGCGCTCCGGGAAGTACACCTCGCGCCGGTCAAGTGGACGTAAGACGCGCTACCCGGAAAAGTGAAGTCACAGACATCCCCTAAAGTACCTATCTGGGAGGCAAATTAACCAGCGCGTTTTCTCACGCGGGCGATAAGTGGCGTTATCGGAAACTACCCGCCAAGTTTCCTGGCGGGCGACTAAAGGTGCGGTTTCAAGTCTCTTAAAATGATCTGGGATCCCGAACTGGGATTTATCTATGCTCGTGAACTACTGAGCTGAATTGCTTGCGTCTGCAATTCGCACTGCAATCAGGTTATTTGACAAGACGCAGGACATCCACGACCTAATAGCGCCGCTTCGCAGGCGCTTTTGGAGAGCATGGCAGGACGCGCAGGCTAACCGCTACGTTTCGCTTGGGCTCGTCCTGTTGAACGGCGTGTCAAACGAGCTGTCTTCGCTGCTACATCCAAGAGCCCCCGCAAGGCTGCGTTAACCGCCTTGTCGTTAGGAAAGGCTTCAGCAACTTCAGGTTCAAGGACGACGACATTTGTCTCCGTTGCGACCCGGGCGGCATACTTCCCGCGTTCAAGGCGTCCGAAGTCAGAGCGCTTGTACTCGGATCGAAGTTCGTCTGGCGTTATGGGATTAGCCTTCTTCATAGATCTTTCGTTCCTGTCTCGTCAACGGACGAGCACTGATAATACGAATGCTGTCACCTTCCTCACTATGAGCCACCACCAGAAGGCGATTCTGAGTCGAAATGCCAAAGGTCACAAGACGATGCTCTCCGATGGAATGGTCCGGATCCGAACCGGTAGCAGAGAGCGCATCGCGAAAAACAGTCGAGGCCTCCTCGAAAGAGACGCCATGCTTTTTCAGATTAGCGGTAGCCTTCTTCGGATCCCATGAGAATTTCATTCAATTGCCGCATCAGTGCCGAACATCGGAATAGTCTCCTGATTTCTCAGAACCTGCCTCAATGATCCAGCTAGTTTACTACACAGAATCGCCTCCGGCGCAGGATTTGAACTAACTGAATCGTCCAGGGACGCGCGGTCTTCCGCACGGGCTTCTCGGTCATGCTTCTGATGGCGCGGGGGAGAGCTGCTCCCCTTTCTTGTGGAATCGCGTCTGGGCAGCGGCCATGTAAGTGTAAACCACAGGAGTGAGATAGAGGGTCACGAGTTGGGAAAACAGAAGGCCGCCAACGACTACCAGGCCGAGCGGCTGCCTCGCTTCGCCGCCGGCGCCGTACCCCACGGCAATCGGAACCGCGCCCAGCAACGCCGACATGGTCGTCATCATGATCGGACGGAAGCGAATGAGACAACCCTGGTAGATGGCATCGATCGGCTTCAACCCCTGCCTCCGCTCGGCATCCAGGGCAAAGTCGATCTGCATGATGGCGTTTTTCTCCACGATGCCGATCAGCATGATCAATCCGACAAATGCATAAATATTGAGATCCAGATGGAAGAGGAAGAGAGTTACCAGCGCGCCTAATCCGGCCGACGGCAGACCGGAGAGAATCGTCATCGGGTGGATATAGCTCTCATAGAGGATTCCGAGCACGATGTAGACCACCATGATCGCCACTAACAGGAGCAGCCATAGATTCGACAGCGAACTCTGAAATGCTTTCGCAGCGCCTTGAAAAGCCGCGCTTATGGTCTCCGGCAGCGCTTGCGTGGCCAGTCCCTGGATTTGCGCGACTACATCGCTGAGGGAAGCTCCGGGCTTGAGGTTGAACGAAATGGTGACGGCGGGGAGTTGGCCGTAATGGTTGATGGTTTGGGGGCCCATTTCGCGGACAATCGTCGCAAGTGTGTCCAAGGGAATCAGCAGCCCCGCTGACGATTTGAAATACAGGAGCGATAGCGCCCGGGGGTCCTGCTGATACTGCGGTTTGAGTTCGAGCAGAACTTTGTATTCATTGGTGGCCGCGTAAATGGTCGAGACCCAGCGCGGGCCGTAGGCGTCGTACAGCGCGTTTTCAATCGCGTCCGCGCTTACCTGAAGGGCCGCGGCCTTGTCTCGATTGATGGCGACATTTACTTGAGGGTTGTTGATGGCAAGGTTGCTGGTAACGTCCTGCACTCCGGGGAGCTGAGCTATTGCATTTTCGAGGTCAACAGACGACTGGTAGAGAAGCGGCTTGTCCGGCGACTCCAGGGTGTACTGATAAAGACTCTTGGTGACCTGGCCTCCGATCCGGATCGTGGGCGGGTTCTGGAGGTACACTTTCATGCCCGGGAAGTTCTCCAGCTTTGGGCGGAGCTCTTCGATCACTCCGTTTACATGCAGGGCACGCTGCGCACGCGGCTTGAGATGCACTACCAG
>JBEKYG010000018.1:0-16543 GCA_049511215.1 Acidobacteriota bacterium
CCAGAGTCATCAGGCTGAGCAGCGGAAAGGCGGCGCGCAAAGCCGCTGCGGCCCGTTCAAGCTGCCGCGCCTGCTGCATGCGCGAGCGCACTTGTTCGTCTATGCCTTGAATGAGGCTCTCTGCGGAGTCATTGCGGGCGGAGAATTGGTGGCAGAGCGTGTTCATGTGATTGTAGAGAGCGAACGTGGCATTGACCAGGCAATCGTTAAATCCTTCAGCCCTGCGCGAGCCTTCTCGGAAGTACTCCTGACGTTCCATGATGAGGTTCCTGAGTTTTCCGTCCCGGTCAAGCGAAAGCGAAAGGAACCCGAACAGTTCTGCCACGTGATAGGAAGCGACCACAATCTGGGCTTCGACGTTGCCCTCGCGCTCCGCAAACAGTTCCAGATAACGGCGCCACAGGCGCATCAGGTATTCGCCTGATTTACCCTGTCCTGGTGGATAGACCATGGGCATAATTATTCCCCGCGCGAGGCTTGGATACAACTGCTATAATGTATTGCCCATGTTAAAGATCCGAGATGTTGAGATCAGTCCGCCTCTTGTGTTGGCCCCGATTGCCGGGCACACGGATTCGCTTTTCCGCCAGGCGATCAAATCGCTCGGCGGATGTGGGTTGGTCGTGTCGGAGCTGGTCAGCACTGAGGGAATGACCCGGCATCAGGATCGTACCCTTCACCTGACCCGTTTTGAGAAATGCGAACGGCCGGTTTCTATCCAAATCTTCGGCTCTGACCCGGAGCGGATGGCTGAATCTGCGGTGATGGTGCAGGACATGGGGGCCGACATCGTCGATATCAACGTCGGGTGCCCGGTGAAGAAAGTGGTAAACCAGGGTGGCGGCAGCAACCTCCTGCGCGATCTTTCCCTGCTTGAAAGGATCTTCAAGGCGGTCCGCAAGGCCGTGTCGATCCCGCTTACCGCTAAGATCCGGACAGGTTGGGACCGAACCAGCACTAACGCGATTGAAGTCCTCAAAATCGCGGAAGGATGCGGCCTCGAAGCTCTGGCGATACATGGCCGGTCACGCTGCGATTTGTTCGCAGGCCAGGCCGATTGGTCCGTGATCGCCTGCGTCAAGCAGGCTGCCAGCATTCCCGTTATCGGCAACGGCGATATCTTCGAGCCCAGCGATGCAGAGCGCATGTTTCGTGAGACCGGGGTGGACGGCGTGATGATCGGCCGTGGTGTTCTGAGTAACCCCTGGCTGATGCGGCAGTGCCATGAACATTTGTGCGGAAATCCCGTGCACGGGGTCACCTTGCAGGAAAAAGCCGATTTTATGCTCTCTTTCCTCCGCCGTTTGTCACAAGGCATTCCTCCAATTGCGGCGGTCGGAAAAATGAAGCGTATGGGAGGCTATCTCTCGAAGGGTATCCCGGGCGGCTCACGCCTGCGGGCCGACATCCACTCAGCCCACAGTTGTGACGAGATCATCGACTTGGTTCAAGACTACTTCACGAAGAATGCGTTTTGATTCCAGAAGCATTGACGCAGAGGACGCAGCGCAGCCTGCCATTACCAAAGCGCGGGAACCACGAAGGACGCGCCATAGGTATGTTCGTGTGCTTCGTGCTTGCTAAAGCCTCTGAACAAATTGGGTTGGGAAAATGCAACGTCACAAATTTGCTCTGCAGAGAGAGCTGAGAGGGGCATAAGAAGGCGCTATGTCCTCGTTGTTGAGATTTTAGAGTTAGGTGGAAATATTCCGTTTCTTGCGGCGCCAACCGAAGAGCGCGGCAATACCGATACTGATCAGGTAGAGGGCAATCATCGGGGCCGACCAGATCATGAGGTTAAAGGCATCTCCGGTGGGCGACAGGATGGCAGCCAAGGTAACCATGATCACAATCGAGTATTTGAACTTGCTCCACAGAAAATGGGCGGATACCAGTCCCCAAAGCGACAGGAAGGCTACAATCACCGGCAGCTCGAAGATCAAGCCGAAACCCAGGAGCATCATCAGCGTCATGTCCCAGTACTCGTTGATTGTTATCATCGGAAGAAAATCGCTGCCGAAACCTATGAGAAACTTGTAAGCCTGCGGAAGAACAAATGCGTAGCAAAAGATTCCACCGGCGACGAAAAGAACCACCGAGGAAACCAGAAATGGAACCACATATCTTTTTTCGCGCCTGTAAAGACCAGGGGCAATAAACTTCCAAATCTCGTAGAGAGAAAAAGGGATGGTCAGAAAGATGCCCGCGACGAACGCAACCTTCATGTAAAGGACAAACGCGTCGGTCGGGCCTGTGAAGATCAGGTTGACGCCCTTCGGGAGTGACGCGAGGATTGGTTTGGAGATAAAGTGGTAGATCGGCCGGGAAAAGTACCAGCAGACGATAAAACCGACGCCGAGATACGCAACGATGCGAACCAGACGTCGCCGAAGCTCGTCCAGGTGGTCGAGGAAGGACATCTTGCCGGATTCTTCTTCCGGCTCGGGCTGGTCTGTCTCGCTCTCCAGCTCAGTCGTGGCGTCCTTCATTGAATTTCTTTGGAACCCGGAGCGGTGGTTTTATGAAGATCGGCAGCGGTATCTTTCAGGAGGGAACTCATCGACTCCTTCTCCTTGTCCATTTGGACTTCCTCTTCCCACGTCCGTTTCAACTCATTGGAGGCTTTCTTGAACTCCGCGAGTCCTTTCCCAAGAGATTTACCGATTTCGGGCAATTTTCGCGGCCCAAAAATGATGAGAGCCAGGACGAAAATCACGATGATTTCTTGCATTCCTAAGGAGCCCATACGCTTGCCTGCTTTCCGACGCTCGAGGCCCGAGCAACTCTATGATATGCAGAAGTCTAATTTAGGGCACCTATCAAGTCAAGCAACCACTACTCTGGGGTTCAGTGAACACGACTGCTTTCCGGCAAGACTTCAGGTCTCCTAGGCGCCAAAATAGATTCGAAATTCGAGATTCGAAATTCGAGATTTTGGAATTTCGAATCTCGAATCTCGAAATCGGGATGTTTGTGGTATGATAGTTGCATATTTCGGTATGATCCAATATCGACGATTCATCATTGCCAGTTTTGTTTTGATGCTCTGCATCAGCGGCCCTTCGTCCGCTCCGATGATCCGGGCCGCCGCACAGACTCTTCCCGCGCGGCTTGAGGACCAGGAATTCTGGCGGATGACCGAAGAGTTCTCCGAGCCCGGCGGTTACTTTCGTTCGGATAATCTTCTCTCCAACGAGATGTGGATGCAGGCTATCATTCCCGAACTGATCCATCGCACGGAGCCCGGTGGCGTATATATGGGCGTGGGTCCGGAGCAGAATTTCACCTATATCGCCGTCTTGAAGCCGAAGATTGTCTTTATCACGGATATCCGGCGCGGAAACCTGCACACGCAATTAGTTTACAAGGCCCTTTTTGAACTCGCGGCGGACCGCGGCGACTTCGTCGCACGCTTGTTCACCCGGAAGCGCCCCGACGGGCTCATCGCCACCTCAACAGTGCAGGAAGTTTTCGCCGCATTCTCCTCAGTTTCGACTGGCGATGAGACGGCCTTCAAGGCGAATCTGAAGGCGATCGATAACCTGCTGGTAGAGAAGCACAAGTTCCCGCTTTCCAGCGCGGATCTTGAAGGAATCGAGTACGTGTACCGCAGTTTCTATACCTATGGTCCCGGCATCAGTTACAATTCGACGGGGCGCGGGTTCGGTTTCGGCGGGCGCGGCGGGAGATCCACAACCTATGCGGATCTGATGACGCAGACGGACGGAAACGGCGTCTATCGCAGTTTTCTGGCCAACGCCGAGAACTTCAAAGTGCTGAAGGAGCTCGAAGAGAAGAACCTTGTCATTCCGCTCGTCGGGGATTTTGCGGGGCCCAAAGCGATTCGATCTGTCGGGAAGTACCTGAAGGAACACGGCGCCACGGTTACCGCATTCTATCTATCCAACGTCGAGCAATATTTGGGCTCCAACTGGAGCAACTTCTGTCTCAACGTGAACAATCTGCCCCTCAATGAAAAAAGCACGTTCATCCGCGCCTCCCGAGGCTCCGGCGGCGGTCCTGGCGGCGGCTTGACGACGTCTCTCGGCAGCATGCTGTCCGAAACCAAGTCGTGCAGCGGTATTCAGTAGCTGACGCTCCCGCGACAAACACGTCCGGGTGGATCGCCGGCCACGGAGATGCTGCCTCACCCGCGCACGACGGTCCCATGAAATCTTCCTTTCACCCACTCAGCTTTAGGCGTGACAGAAGGCACGGATGTCGCTACTATCGCCGCCATGCGATCATTCCGTTTCAGCCCCGCAATTACCCGAAGGCCTGCATTAACGCTCGGCGACGGAGTGGTGATTCTATCTTTGGTAGCCCTGGTATATGTAGGAGTGCGCCTTTCCTTCCATGCGCCCGCGGTAATCTCCGGGCCAAGGATCTCGCTCTCTTTCGGCGCTCTTCCCTGGTACGCGCTGCTGTCGACAGGGCGGATGCTGCTTGCGTATCTGCTCTCTCTCTTGTTCACGCTGACCTATGGTTACGCGGCCGCACGGAATCGCACGGCGGAAAAGATCCTGATGCCGGTACTCGATATCCTGCAAAGCGTGCCGATCCTTTCATTCCTTCCTGTCGTCCTTCTCAGCCTTACTGTGATTCTGCCGGAAATGCTGGCTACGGAGCTGGCGGCGATCGTGCTCATATTCACCTCGCAGGCTTGGAACATGACTTACAGCTTCTACCAGTCGATAAGCACCATCCCCACCGAGTTGCGGGAAGCCTCTGCGATATTCCGGCTTGATCCCTGGCTGCGCTTCAAGACTGCTGAGGTCCCCTTTTCAGCTCTCGGGCTCATATGGAACAGCATGATGAGTTGGGCCGGCGGCTGGTTTTTTCTGATGGCCTCGGAGATGTTCACCATTGGTTCGCGCGATTTCCGGCTTCCGGGAATCGGGGCTTATTTGCAGACGGCGGCCGGTACAGGGAATATTCGTGCCGTGACGGCAGGCTTAATAACCCTCGTGCTGGTCATCACGCTCCTCGATCAATTTCTCTGGCGGCCGATCCTGGCGTGGGCGGAAAAATTCAAGGTGGAAATGGTAGCCGGCGACAATCCGCCGCAATCCTGGTTCCGCCACATCATGGCTCGCTCATGGCTGGTGCACCGCTTTACGGACCGGGTTGTTACGCCGGCGATGGAATGGATCGACTCTGGCATGAGGAGGCGTTGGGCAAATCGACATTCCATACAACAGCTGTACGCGGAAAAGCCGCCTTCCCGCTCTCTGTGGGTTCTGGGAGTTGTGGTTGGGACACTGGGGCTCTATGGCACTTATCGGGCCGGACTCATGTTGCGGCAGCTCCATGCAGGTGACTGGGCTGGTATTGGGCTGGGGACACTGGCCACGCTGCTGCGCGTCAGCGCCGCACTCCTGATCGCGGTTGCCTGGACGGTTCCGGTCGGCGTCGCTATTGGGGCCAATCGCAAATTAGCCAGCATCCTGCAGCCGATCGTGCAGGTGACGGCGTCAGTTCCGGCCACAGCCCTGTTCCCCGTCATTCTGCTTGCTCTTGTGCGGGCGCCGGGAGGGCTCAATATCGCCGCCGTCCTGCTCATGCTTTTGGGGACGCAGTGGTACCTGCTCTTCAACGTGATCGCCGGGACAATGGCCATGCCGAAAGATCTGCGTGACACGACCTCTTTGCTGCGGCTTGCGCGGGGCGACCGCTGGCGTACCCTCATACTGCCGTCCCTCTTCCCTTACCTTGTCACAGGCGCCATCACGGCCACAGGCGGCGCATGGAATGCGAGCATCATAGCCGAGCACGCGCAGTTTGGCAGCCGGAGCCTGGCCACGACCGGCATAGGCGCCACCATCGCGGCAGCCACGGGCAGGGGTGACTACCCGCTTCTGCTCGCGTCGACTCTGGCGCTGATCGCGACGGTTGTGACGATCAACCGTTTTTTTTGGCGCTGGCTCTATCGGGTCGCCGAAGAGCGCTATCGCATGGAGTGAAAGTATAACTAACTCAGTTCACAAATAGGTGGGACATTTGATCGAAAAAAAGGGGCTGGACGGAGGTCATGTTCGCATTTGGTGGCGATCATCGGTATCGGAATCGGGATCGCAATCGCAGTCGCAGTAGGCTTTTGCAGAGCCACACAACCGATTGCGACTGCGACTGCGATTGCGACCCCGATACCGATAGCGACGGGTTTTGTGTTCTCCTCTGTTTTTGGAACAGCCAGATGTGAACACAATTTATGAACTGATTGGTAACTATCGGAGTGATGTATGGCATCAACGGCAGTTTCGGCAACGGACGTGGACCTCCTCGAGTTGCACTCAATATTCAAGACCTACGGAGAGGGTATCCGAAAGTTTGTGGCACTGCAGGATATTAATATGAGGGTCAAGTCCGGCGAGTTCGTCTGCCTGCTCGGCCCATCAGGCTGTGGCAAATCCACGCTGCTGCGGATGATCACAGGTCTGAACACCGCGACTTCCGGAAGGGTGATCTATGGCGGAAGTCCCCTGGTTGGCATCAACCCCCATGCCACAATCGTATTTCAGACCTTTGCGCTATATCCCTGGCTCACGGTCGAGGAAAACGTGGAGATCGCACTCAAGGCCCGGGGTGTTCCACCAGGCGAACGCCGATCCAGAGCCGTCAAGCTCATCGACACGGTTGGCCTCGACGGCTTCGAATCGGCTTATCCACGCGAGCTTTCCGGCGGCATGCGCCAAAAGGTGGGCTTTGCGCGCGCAATGGCCGTCGAACCCGAACTCCTGTGTCTCGATGAGCCCTTTTCAGCGCTCGATGTGCTGTCCGCCGAGGCGCTGCGCGGAGAGCTGATGGAATTGTGGCTCAACAAATCCATCCCCACACAAGCCATTCTTATGGTCACACACAATATTGAAGAAGCCGTCCTGATGGCGGACAGAATCATCATCATGGATAAAGACCCGGGTCGCATCGTTTCTGAGATGAGCGTGAGCCTGCGTCATCCGCGGCGGCGGAAAGACACGGCATTCCAGGGCATCGTAGACAGAGTCTATGCTGCAGTTGCCGGCAAGACGCTGCCGGAGGCGGAGGAGCTGGGACATGCCCCCGGGCAGGGGAGGATACGCCGACTCCCTAGGGCGAGGCTCAATGCGCTCGCCGGGCTGCTCGAAAAGCTATCGGCGGAAGGAGGGCGGGAGGATATCTCCCGGCTGGTCGGCGATGTTGCCATGGAACTGGATGATTTCTTGCCGATCGTGGAGGCAGGCGAACTCCTGGGTTTCCTGAACGTGCAGGAAGGCGATTTACTGCTCGCGCCGCTGGGGAGGGCATATGCCGATGCCAGTGTTTTAGGCCGGAAAGAGATGTTCGCGGGCCGCGTCCTCCGTTTGCCCATCATCAGTTGGATCTATGAAACCTTGCAGCAGGACGACAATCAACGGGTCGCGAAGGAGTACTTCCTGGACCAGCTCCGGCCGGACTTCCACGACCGCACCGATACTCAGCTCGAGAGGGCCATCAACTGGGGACGGTTCGCGGAACTCTTCGCGTTTGACGACGACACCGGCGAACTCTACCTCGAATCCTGAGGGCTCGCGCTTGACGCCGGTGAGAATTTGGGCGACTGTTATTTCCCTTTGTGCTTTCATTTTAGGTAGTAACTTCAGACTCCAGGATTTTGGCCGGAGGTGGAATGTCGGGTATGGTCTCATTTGATGACGTTGCTTCCGCGGCGCGCTGCATCGAAGGCGTAGCCCACCGTACTCCTGTCGCCAAGTCGCGCCTGTTGGATGCGGTCTGTGATAATCAAATGTTCCTGAAGTGCGAGAACCTGCAGCGGGCAGGCGCCTTTAAATTCCGGGGCGCATACAACGCCATTAGCCGCCTGGCGGGAGCAGCCAGAGCCCATGGAGTTGTCACATTCTCCTCCGGCAATCATGCTCAGGCAGTGGCGCTTGTATGCCGGATTCTGGGCGTGGCCGCGGCCATCGTCATGCCCGACATCGCGCCTGAAACAAAGCTGGCGGCGGTGCGTGGCTATGGTGCCGAAGTTGTGCTCCATGATCCCAAGACCTCTTCGCGCGAGGCGCTCGCTCGCGATCTCGCGGCCGAGCGCGGCAGCACCGTCATCCCGCCCTTTGATCACCCCCACATCATTGCCGGCCAAGGAACGGCAGCGCTTGAGCTGTTTGAAACGGCTGGGACGCTGGATTATTTGTTTGTGCCTTGCGGAGGGGGCGGGCTGATCAGCGGATCGGCGCTCGCCGCTCGCCGCCTCGCTCCTGCCTGCAAAGTAATCGGAGTCGAGCCCGCGGCTGGCGACGATGCCACGCGCTCGTTTCACACCGGCACACTCCAAACCGTGCACAACCCTGACACGATTGCCGACGGCGCCCGGACCTCCTCTTTGGGCGAGCTGACTTTCCCGCTCATTCGCCGGAACGTGGACGACATGCTTACGGTGACGGATGAGGATCTGGTGCGCACCATGCACTTCGTTTGGTCACGGCTCAAGCTGGTGGTCGAACCGACAGGAGTGCTTGGCCTGGCCGCAATATTCAATCGCCGCTATGCCGTGACCGGCAAGCGGGTCGGGGCCATACTCAGCGGCGGCAACGTCGACATCGCAATCGCCGCCCGTTGGTTCGAGGGGATCAGCAACCAAACAACTTAATCAGACGTCTCGGAAATTGCACGATTACTTGCGAGTATATGAAATATAGACACTGCATAGAGGGGCCGATGGACCAAGGGGTAAAGGGCCAAAAACTGGTTTTTCCGCTTTGCCCCTCGACCCCGGAAGTTTGCGAGCGAAGCGGCCTAAGTTCGGAACCCCCTGACATGCCCCAAAAAGTCAGGAAAATCGCCGAGTTTTCGGGACATGGGTGCGAATTGTAACCTGTCCGCTTTTCCGCGCCGAAGGCGCCTTGGAGTGCGGCGGCATGACGCAGCTTTTGGTATCCCGAGATCAGAAAGCGGCGTCATGCCGCCACACTCCGAAAGCGGCCGGCGAGGAATGGCTCAAGATTCTGGGTCTGTTCTTATCGCCGGCCGCACAGAACGGACCATGTGGAGCTTGGCGAAAATGCGGACAGCTGTGCGTTAGGGCGTGTGAGGAGTTCTGAAGTTCTATCTTGGCGGTTGAATTGGACGTCGTTTTGCCGTCCCATTGCTTCCGTGGGTTTGGTGGTCGCCGAACTTGTCAAAGTGCTAGAATAAAACCTTCGATAGCGCGGATGTGGCGCGTCGGGAGGGGCTTGATAGACATGAAAAACATATTGATGGAGAGACCTAGCCCGCGATGGGCGGTATATCTTCCGGCCCTAATTCTGCCGCTGGTGCTCGTCCTCTCCGGTTGCATGAAGAAAACGGCTCAGGCAGAGAGGAGGATGGCCGCTCCGGTTCTGGTGGCCAAGGTGGAAACGAGGGATGTGCCGGTGCAAGTAACTGCGATCGGAACTGTAGAAGCCTATTCCACCGTGTCGGTGAAGTCGCTGGTTGCGGGCGCGCTGGATCAGGTCGATTTTATCGACGGCCAGGAGGTGAAAAAGGACGCCCTCCTTTTCACCATTGACCCCAGACCCTTTCAGGCCGAAATTGTGCGCGCCCAGGCAAATCTGGCGCGCGACACGGCGCAGAGGACCCAGGCCGAGGCCAATGTGGTGAGGGACCAGGCTAATGCGCAAAACGCGGTGGTCGAGAAACGCCGCTACGAGCAGCTCTATCAGAAGGGGGTCATCGCCAAAGAGGTCTACGACCAGTACAGCACCACTGCCGATGCCCTCGACGCGGCGGTTCGGGCCGACCAGGCGGCGGTGGAGAATGCGCGCGAGGCGGCCCGTGCGGATCAGGCGATGATTGATGAGGCAAAGCTCAATCTCGAGTACTGCTATATTCATGCTCCCATCGACGGCCGAACCGGGTCGATCCTGGTCAAGAAGGGGAATCTCGTTAAGGTCAACGACACTGCCTTGGTGGTGATCAATCAAGTGCACCCCATCTACGTGGACTTTTCGATACCCGAGCGGGATCTGCCGGCCATCAGGCAGTACACAGCGAAGGGCACTATCCGGGTGGAAGTAACCATTCCCAACGACGCCGGGCCTGCTGTGAAGGGCACCTTGAGTTTTATTGATAACACCGTGAACACCACGACCGGAACCATCCTCTTGAAGGGGGCCTTCGGCAACGAGGATGGGCGTCTGTGGCCGGGGCAGTTCGCGAATGTGACGGTCACACTGACAACGCAGCTGAATGCGATCGTGGTGCCCAACGCAGCCATTCAGACAGGGCAGGCGGGCCAGTATGTCTTTATCGTCAAGCCTGACATGACGGTTGAATCGCGTCCCGTCTCCGTAGGCAGAGTTATCGGTGAGCAAAGCGTGATCGAGAAAGGGCTGCAACCGGGTGAAACCGTGGTAACGGATGGTCAGATTCGCCTGGTTCCCGGCGCCCTCGTCCAAGTCAAGACGGCCCTTTGAACCGGGGAGCAGTCCCACATGCGCGCGGCGTGCATCCAAGCGCACGCAAATTATGAATTTCCTGGCGCCTTGGAGTCTTATCAATTAGCCTGTTGCAGATTCCAAGACTCCAAGGCGCTACGAGCTATTATCGGGACAGTCCATGAATATTTCAGAGTTTTTCATTCGCCGGCCGATTGCCACGACCTTGATCATGGCGGCCATTCTGTTTTTCGGCGTCTTCGGGTATCGCTTCCTCCCGGTTAACGACCTTCCTAACGTGGATTACCCCACGATCAGCGTAAGCGCCGCCTTGCCGGGTGCGAGCCCCGAAACCATGGCGTCGGCAGTGGCAACGCCGCTCGAGAAGCAGTTTTCGACGATCGCCGGTATTGACTCCATGACCTCGACCAGCAATCTCGGCCGCACGACGATCACAATTCAATTCAATCTCAGCCGAAACATTGATGCGGCGGCCCAGGATGTGCAGGCAATGATAGCGAAGACCCTGGGACAATTGCCGCAGGACATGCCAAGTCCGCCCACGTACCAGAAGGTTAACCCTGCTGATCAGCCGATTCTGTATATGTCGCTCACGTCGCCGACGCTCCCCTTGTCCCAGGTGGACGAATATGCCGAGACGCTGATGGCGCAGCGCATCTCCATGGTGAGCGGCGTGGCCCAGGTTCAGGTCTACGGTTCGCAGAAGTCCGCGGTGCGTGTCCAGGTGGATCCGAAGGCGCTTGCCGCACGCGGCATCGGTATCGATGAAGTATCGAACGCGATTCAGAAGGGAAACGTGAATCTCCCGACCGGGACCCTCTGGGGCAAGAACGAGGCTTTTACGGTGCAGGCGAATGGCCAGCTGACCACCGCCGCACAGTATCGGCCTCTGATTGTTGCCTATCGCAACGGCTCGCCCGTGCGGCTCGCCGACCTTGGCCGGGTGTTTGACAGCGTAGAGAACGATAAGGTCGCGAGCTGGTATGTCGACACTCCCGCCATTGTACTCGCCATCCAGCGCCAGCCGGGTACCAACACAATTGAGGTTGTCGACGGCATCCGGCAACTGCTGCCGTCATTCAGCAGCCAAATGCCCGCGTCGGTTGATCTCTCGGTTATGTATGACCGTTCGGAAGGAATCCGCCAATCGGTCAACGACGTCAAGTTCACGCTTTTCCTGACCATTGCGCTCGTGGTGTTGGTTATTTTCCTCTTCCTGCGGAATCTCTCGGCTACGGTTATCCCGAGCCTGGCGCTGCCGATGTCGATCGTAGGCACATTTGCCGTGATGTACCTGCTGGACTACAGCGTGGATAACCTCTCGCTCATGGCACT
This sequence comes from Acidobacteriota bacterium, assembly GCA_049511215.1. Lineage (GTDB taxonomy): Bacteria > Acidobacteriota > UBA6911 > UBA6911 > UBA6911 > JAFNAG01. The sequence continues at coordinate 11,751 of JBEKYG010000018.1, forward strand.
GATCCTGTCCGTGGGGTTCGTGGTCGACGACGCGATCGTGATGCTTGAAAATATCGTGCGCCACATGGAGATGGGGGAGCCGCCGATGACGGCGGCGCTTAACGGCTCCCGCGAAATCAGCTTTACAATTCTGTCCATGACCCTCTCGCTCGCGGCAGTCTTTATCCCGGTGCTCTTCCTGAGTGGCATCGTAGGGCGCCTGCTGCACGAGTTCGCGGTGACCATCACATCCGCCATTCTGGTATCGGGTTTTGTTTCGCTGACTTTGACACCGATGATGTCCAGCCGCTTCATCCGTCCCCCGGGGGAGCGGCGGCACGGGCGCGTGTACCAGTTTACGGAGCGGTTCTTTACGGGAATGTTCCGAAGTTACGAGTGGAGTCTCAAGAAGGTCGTGCGCCACCCGGTGCTTACCATGGCGGCCGGCGGGGTTGTTGTGGCCGCTACCCTCTATCTGCTCGTCACCATCCCGAAGGGGTTTCTACCCAGTGAGGACACGGGCAACATATTCGCTTTTACCGAGGCCGTTCAGGGAATCTCATTCGATGCCATGAAGACACACCAGCAAGCCGTTGCCGAGATCCTGCGCCGCGACCCCAACGTGATGAATTTCTTCTCGAGCGTAGGGGGCGGCGGCCCCGGCGGAGGCATCAACTCGGGCATGCTGTTCATCCAACTGAAGCCGCATCCGGAGCGCCGGCTCAATGTTGATCAGGTAATCCAGGAACTTCGTCCCAAGCTGGCAGTGGTTCCCGGCATGAATGTTTACATGCAGAACCTGCCGCCGATCCGCATCGGTGGACAGCTGAGCAAAAGCCAGTACCAGTTCACCTTGCAGGGTTCCGACACCGTCGACCTTTATCGCTATACCCCGATCCTGCAACAAAAGATGAGCCAGATTCCCGGACTCCAGGATGTCACGAGCGACCTGCTGATCAAAAATCCGCAGGCAAACCTCCAGATCGACCGTGACAAGGCGTCGGCGCTCGGGGTTTCGGTGAGCCAGATTGAAGATGCGCTCTACACTGCTTATGGGGACCGGCAGGTCTCGACCATCCTCGCGCCCAACAATCAGTACCATGTCATACTCGAACTCGATGACCAGTACCAGCTGGATCCGGCGGCTCTATCCATGCTTTATATCCACTCATCCGGGGGCCAACTGGTGCCCTTGAACGCCGTTGCGGGTGTCGCCCGCGGTTTCGGTCCTTTCTCCATAAACCACCTGGGCCAGCTCCCCTCGGTGACCGTATCTTTCAACCTCAGGCCCGGGGTGTCGATCGGCGATGCCGTAACCGAGGTTCAGCGGGTTGCGGCCAATACTTTACCATCGACCATCAATGCGAGCTTCCAGGGAACCGCCCAGGCGTTCCAGTCCTCCACGGGTGGGCTGGCATGGCTGCTCGTCGCTGCTATCATGGTGATTTACATCGTTCTGGGAGTACTGTACGAGAGCTTCATTCATCCCCTGACCATCCTCTCGGGTCTCCCGGCCGCGGCTTTTGGAGCCCTGGCTACGCTGACCCTCTTCCATAAGGATCTGGACCTCTATGCCTTCGTGGGTGTTATCCTGCTGATCGGCATCGTGAAGAAAAACGCCATCATGATGATCGATTTCGCTCTGGAGGCCCAGCGGAAAGGGGGGAAGAGTCCGGCGGATGCAATCTTTGAAGGTTGTCTGATCCGCTTCCGCCCGATCATGATGACGACCATGTCTGCGTTGATGGGCAGCCTGCCGATCGCGCTTGGTTTTGGCGCCGGCGCCGAATCCCGCCGTCCACTGGGCCTGGTGGTCTGCGGTGGGCTGTTGTTTTCTCAGCTCGTAACCCTGTATATTACTCCGGTCGTTTACACGTATATGGAGTCGTTGCAGGGGTTCTTGAGGAAGCATTCGCATCGCCGCGTCCACGTCGATGGCGGCGAGCCGGCATTGGCGGGAGGCGGTGACAGGCAGACGCTCCCTGGAGTTGTCCGCTCATTTCAGCCCGAGGACCCCAAAATCTGAGCCACGATGGCCGGGCACTCCTGACCAAAACCTGATGGAGTGGCAACACGTTTGCCCCGTCGCCCGCACCCGCGTGCGGGTCGCGGCGCCGCCACTTTTCTTCGAGCTGGTGATTCAAAACCTGCACGCTCGCCAGAGATTGCCCGGTCATAACACCGTCCTCCAGCCGGCCGATCAATCCGCCACTCACACTGATTCGCTCCGCGTTGCGCGACCCGCATCTTGACATTTCTAAAGTATAAGTTTAAAAATGTCATATGCGCTACATCCGCCGCTCTCTCGCCGGGCCCCTGCAGGAAGCGGCATCCCATTTTCCGGTTCTCATCCTGACCGGCCCGAAGCGGCCGAGTCCTTGAGCCGGCTGAAAAAAGCCATATCCGGCTATGAGGTCGATTCGATTCTCGTACATCTGAGGGCGATGTAGGCACAACCCCGACAGGCGTTCGCCCCGGCGTCCGCGCGGCAACCTGCCGAGAGATATCCAAGATAGTTTTGGGCTGAAAAATTCCCGTTTCCAAGAAGTGTTTCTGTGCCGGATGTTCAGGGAGAAGAGCGACTCGGGCATGGCGGCGTGGGGGACTGACAACGCCAACTGCCAGAGCATCATCTGATCAGGACTTTGCCGTCGTCAGTCCCCCACACCGAAAAAACTTCGCCTAGTCCGTCCCCGATCCAGCAGGGTCAATGACGCAGCCTGACCCGCATTCGATCATGCGAATTCCGAACGCCATAGGCGAGCCGCGCGTCCGGCCAGTTCTCGCTGTCGCTTATTCAGATGGTCGGGCGACCACTGTTCGGGAGCGATTTCATGAATATGTCGTGTCAGGAAGTACGCACTGCCGGCATAAGCAGGGAGTTTATCGAGGTACGACAGATTGCCCACTCTCCGATTCCAGGACGACTCGAGCAGGGTGAGATTGCCCAGCCTGTATACGCATGATTCCCAATGCTCTCTCGGAATCTGTTCCGCCCACTCTTCGGATGGATTCTCGGGAAGTATATGCTCTATGGTTGCCGGGTCTGTATCAGGATCACACGGACGCCCGGAGAAATCGTGCTCCAGGCGCGCGAGCATGTACTTCGCCAGCTTCTTCCGTTGTCCGGTGTCGAGCTCCAGCAGTGAAAAATCCTGTTCGAATTTCCGTGACAGGCTACTCAATTCCCTAATTCAATCGGAAGAACTCCATTCGCATACCCAGAATTCGGGAATTGAGTAGCCTGTCACCGAATTTTTCCAACCGTTGCATGAAACGGCTGAAGTCCCTGAGACAGTCGCCCATCCCAAGGAGGTGGACACGGTTGCAGGTGACACAAAAGTCAAAGATAGCAATCCGGTGTTTGCGGACAGCAGTCCTCAAGCGAGCGCTACTTTCCCGCTTTCTGTCCTTTGATGGTCTGGCGCGAATGCGCTCCTTTCGTGACATGGAGCAGGGATCCGTCCTGCCCGGGCAACCACACTTCCGCCAGCACGTAATCCGTCACGTACTCCGTATAGGACGGTTCGAAGTTCCCGACCACATCAAAGATGAGCTGGGGCTCGGCGAAGGGCGGGTTCGGTTGCGCCAGCGTCTTGAGGATCGTGATCACGACTTCACCGCCGTTCGGTTCCTGGCGAAGGGTGATCTGTTCGCTCCCCTTTCGGGCGATCCTGTAATCGCCGGCGGGGAACTTCTTGTCGCCCGCTTGGAACGTGAACGGGACCTTGAATGTTCCCTGGGCAAAGCAGACGCTGGCGCCTGCGACGAGGGTGAAAACCAGGGCGACGACGATCAAAACGATAGGACGTTTCATGTCAGTCGATCCCTTCCGTCATGACGGGGAAATCAGCGTCCCCGGAGGTCGGCACGCCGTTCTTCATCGCATCCTCCATCGCCGCGACGAACGTGTCGATCTCCTCGAGCGTCGTGTAGACGTTCGGGGAGATCCGGAGGGCTTGATAGTCGTAGACCTGGTTGGGGGGAGCTCCGCCGACGAGCGCAACGACCACGATCCTGTATTTGTCCATCAGGAATCTCGCCAGGGATCTGACGTCGACCCCTTCGATATTCACGGCCGCGACCGCCCATGTCTCGGCGGGCTCGCCGAGGTTCGACAGGATCCTGATCCGCGGATGGACCCTGAGCGCGTTCGCCCAGCGCAGGGTCAGGTAGCGTAATCGCGCCGCCTTGCGCTCGGCCCCGATGGCCTGATGGAAGGCCAGGGCTTCGCCGAGTCCCGCCCGGATGGCCCATGGGTGTGTCCCGATGGCCTCGAACTTGCGGATATCGTTGTCCTGTTGTTCCGGCGCGGCCTGCAACGGCCAGAATTTCGGGATCATTTCCCGGCGCACATACAGACAGCCGTTCCCGATCGGCGCCAGCAGCCATTTGTGCAGGCTGACGCCGTAGGCGTCGCATTCGAGGTCCCGCAGTTTGAACGGGAACTGCCCCAACGCATGCGCGCCGTCGACGATCGTGACGATCCCCTTCGAACGCGCCAGGCGCGAGAGCCTTTGCACCGGGAACATCTGGGCCGTGAGGTTGGTCACGTGACAGAAATGGAACACTTTCGTTCGCGGCGAAATCGCTTTCTCGAACCGTTGATAAAGATCGTCCTGGGTCGTTGGCACCGGGAATTGGAGGCGGGTCACCTTGATGCCCTCGCGCCGCATCCGCTGGTCCCAGGTCGTCAGCATCCGCGGGTAATCCTGCTCGGTCGTGATCACCTCGTCGCCCGCCTTGAGATCGATCCCGTTCTGGGCGATCTGGAGGGACTCGCTGGCGCCGCGCGTCAGGGCCATCTCCTCGGG
>JBEKYG010000019.1:0-16526 GCA_049511215.1 Acidobacteriota bacterium
TAGCGCATCGGCGACCCTGAAGCTGAATGAAACTGCAGCCATACTCAAAGCGAAGGGAGAACCGATCATTCACCTCGGCGGCGGAGAGCCTAAATCGAAGGCCCCTCTGGACGCCATTATCAGCGCCGTACAGCTCCTCAATTCGGGAGAAGTACGTTACACGCCTGCTGACGGAATTCCTGCGCTCAAGCAGGCCATCATCCGTTACACCGACGATTTTTACGGCCATAGGGTGACGCCGCAGCATGTCATCGCCAGCAGCGGAGCCAAGCAGGCGATCATGGTCGCCCTGCAGGCCATCCTCAATCCACAAGAAGAGGTCGTGTTCCCGGCCCCCTACTGGGTCAGCTACCCTGAAATGGTAAAGCTGTGCGGCGGCGTCCCGGTGCCGGTCCTCCCGGAAGACGGCAGCTTTTACCCCACCCTGCGAGACATCGAGCAGGTCGTCACGTCCTACACCAAGGCCGTCATCATAAATAGCCCGAATAATCCCACCGGAGCGATGTACTCGGAACAGTTCATTGCCGAAATCGTGGAGTTTTGCGAAAAGCGTGGCCTATGGCTGATCATGGACGACATTTATCATCGGCTGATTTTTGACGGCAGGAAGCCGATCAGCTGCTACAAGTACGCCAAAGACCTGTCCGAAAACTCGAAGCTCATCGTCATCAACGGTGCCTCCAAGCAGTATGCCATGACCGGTTTCCGCATCGGATGGGCCGTGGCCAACAAGCAGCTAATCGCCATCATGACCAACATCCAAGGGCACCAGACCTCGGGACCGTCCGCGGTTACGCAGTATGCGACCGTGGGCGCTCTCAACGGGTTGCAGTCGAGCGTGGAAAGCCTGCGCCTGACCTTGGAAAACAATCGCAACATCATGGTGGAAAGGCTGAGGGCTTTTGAGGGAGTCAGGGTTACGAAGCCCGATGGCACCTTCTACTGTTTTGCGGATTTCAGCCACTACAACAAGAGCTCCACAAAGCTTTCGGCATTCCTGCTGGACAAGGTCCGGGTGGCTACGGTTCCGGGCGTCGAGTTCGGTCTGGACGGTTACCTGCGCTTGTCGACCTGCGGCTCGGTCAAGGACATCACCGAGGGGATCGAGCGCATCAAGTGGGCACTGGATCCGAATTCTCCCAACGAACTCTACATCGGGCAGCGCAAACTAGTGAGGGATTGGCTATGACAAAGTATCTCGAGTTCGACACACCGGCGTCAAAGCAAGCGGGCGATCTGGCAAGCGATTTCAAGCTGGCGAACCACGGCCTGAAACATCTGGACAGGGTCTTCTGGAACCTGCCCGCGGAGGCGCTCTATGAAGAAGCCGTTTTCCGCGGGGAGGCTCATATCTGCCATGGCGGGCCCCTGATCCTGAATACCGGCAAGTGGACCGCGCGCGCCGCCAACGACAAGTACATCGTCAGGGAAGAGAGCACCGAAGACAAGATCTGGTGGGGGATCTACAACCGTCCGGTGAGCCCGGAGAAGTTCAGTGGACTGCTGGCCCGGATGCAGGCCTACCTGCAGGGGGAGGAGCTCTTCGTCCAGGACTGCTATGTCGGGGCGGATCCCAACTATCGAATGCCGATCCGCATCATCACCGAAAGCGCCTGGCAGAGCTTGTTTGCGCGCAACATGTTCATCCCGCTCCGCACCCAGGATGAATATAAGCGGCACATTCCCGAGTTCACAGTCATCGCCTCGCCTTCGTTTAAATGTGAGCCAATGGTGGACGGCACGGCTACCGAAACCGCCATCGTGATCAACTTTGCCCAGCGGCTGGCGATCGTGGCCAACACCAGCTACGGGGGTGAGATCAAGAAGTCCATCTTCACGATCATGAACTTCCTGATGCCGCTGCAGAATGTGATGGCCATGCACTGTTCGGCGAATGTGGGGGCGAAGGGGGATGTCGCCCTGTTCTTCGGTCTCAGCGGCACCGGCAAGACTACGCTTTCGGCCGACCCGCGGCGCAAGCTCATCGGCGACGACGAGCACGGCTGGAGCGACGAGAGCGTGTTCAATTTTGAGGGGGGTTGTTACGCCAAGGCCATCCGTCTTTCGGCCGAGCACGAACCGGAGATCTATGGCTGCACGCGCAAGTTCGGCACGATTCTCGAGAATGTCGTGTACGACCTGACCACCAGACGAGCGGATCTCGACGACGACCGCACCACCGAAAACACCCGCGCCTCTTACCCACTGGAGTTCATCCCGAATGCGCTCCCCGAAAAGATGACCCCGACGCATCCCAGGAACGTCATCTTCCTGACCTGCGACGCATCCGGCGTTCTGCCTCCGATCGCGCGCCTGGATATGAACCAGGCCATGTACCACTTTATCAGCGGCTACACATCGAAGATCGCCGGGACCGAGATGGGTCTGGGCATCGAGCCGGAAATCACCTTCAGCGCCTGTTTCGGCGGGCCATTTATGGTGCACCATCCCTTCTATTACGCGGATTTGCTGCGCCAGAGGATGGAAAAACAAGGCGCCCGCTGCTGGCTGGTAAACACCGGCTGGGTCGGCGGCAAATTCGGGGTCGGCAAGCGCATCAGCATCCGCCATACCCGGAACATGCTGAACGCCGTGCTGGACGGCAAGCTCAACGATGTGCCTTTCCGGAAGGATAATCTGTTCGGCTTCGAGGTACCCATGGCCTGCCCAGATGTGCCCGAGGACGTTTTGGAACCGTCGAATGCCTGGGGCAACAAGCAGGAATACTGGATGAAGTACGACGCGCTGGCAGCCCGCTACATCGAAAACTTCAAGCTCTTCGCCGAGGGCTGTCCGCAGCAGGTGATCGACGCAGGCCCGCGGCGTTTGAAAAGCGCTTCGTTCTGATCAGAAGTCAGGAATAGAAACTGCCGGTGGACGCGAATGGAGTTATCGCCATCCGCCGGCGGTTTTGTTGGAGAACACGAAACCCACGAAATATTCTCTGTAGTACTACGCTGAAACGTGCCCAGAGGTGCGAAGTGACTAATCGATCTGAGGATTGGTACGCACAATCAATACGCGACCTTGAGCAGGCTCGATCGTCCCAAGCGGAAGGGCGGCACGAATGGGCATGCTTCGCAGCCCAGCAGTCCGCGGAAAAAGCCGTGAAAGCACTGCATCTCTATTTGGGGCAAGAAGCCTGGGGCCATGTCATTTCCAGATTACTCAAGGAACTGCCCTTTGCAGTTCCCCAGGATCTAATAGACAAGGGCATGGTTTTGGATAACTTCTACCTGCCGACCCGGTATGCCAATGGTCATCCGAAAGGCCCTCCTTTCGAGCATTACGGCCAAATACAAAGTAATGAGGCAATTCGTTATGCCGGTGAGATCGCTGAATTCGTCGGTGCTCAAATGGCCGGACCGAGCACAGGCTGACGAGGCAGTACGCCTCTGGATCAAGACTGAAAGTCCGCGGCATCCTGATTTGTGCAGGCTGGGCTACTTCGGATCCTATGCGCGCGGTGACTGGGGCGTCGGCAGCGACCTGGATCTGGTTGCCATAGTCAGGGCTTCGACGGAGCCTTTTCACCGGCGCTCATTGAACTGGGATCTAAGCAGCCTGCCAGTGCCCGCCGATATACTCGTCTACACGATCGCGGACTGGGATCAACTCATGACAAGCAGGAGTCTATTCGCCCGCACCCTGGAACGCGAGGCTATCTGGATCTTTCCATAAACGCCCATGCGGGGGTAGCTCCCTTGCCCAATACCTTGGCCGCATGACGGTGACAGGCTCCTTGTCGTCAGTTTCAGTATTTCAGGATGCTGGTGACTTTGTAATTGGCAAGCTTTTGCCGGCCTTTCAGAGCGGTGAGTTCGACCATAAAGGCCAAGCCCACGACCGTGCCCCCCATCTTCTCGACGATGTCGGCGACCGCCTTGGCGGTTCCGCCGGTCGCGATCAGATCATCTACGATCAGCACCCGCTGGCCCGGCTCGATGGCGTCCTGATGGATTTCCAGCGCATCGGCTCCATATTCCAGCTCATAATCCACCTTGTACGTCGGGGCCGGCAGCTTCCCCGGCTTGCGCACCGGCACAAAGCCTGCCTTGAGCCCATAGGCAACGGTGGGTGCTAGGATGAATCCGCGGGCCTCGATCCCTACCACCAGGTCAACTTGCTTGTTGTCAAAGGGCGTCGTCAAAGCGTTCACGACTTCATAGAAACACTGCCCGTTCTTGAGGAGTGTGGTCACATCGTAGAATAGAATGCCCTTTTTGGGCCAATCCGGGATCTCGCGAATCGTCGCCTTCAGCTGATCCATTTTCACCTCACCATCCTTCGATCATAAAGGTTCGATAACGGCCACTGACAGCAATATCATGGATCTCGAGCCGTTCCACGTGCGCCATGGGCGGCCCTTTCCGTACTTCCCCAATGAACTCCTCGATCAGGCCTGGGGTTCCTTCCACCACGATCTCGACCGTTGCATCCGGCAGGTTGCAGACATCCCCGACCAGCCCCTGTCGTTTCCCGACACGCTGGACAAAGTAGCGAAAACCCACACCCTGCACCATGCCATGAACGATGATGCGCCGAGCCTGATGCGCCATGCAGCAACCTGACGACGAAATCGAGGAGGTGGCCGGAGCGAGAGGACTCGAACCTCCGACCTGACAATTCCGAACCAGATGCCAACGTTTCACTGCTTCAGTCTACCCCAACGCAGACCATTAAACATCAGGTTTCATCGATAGACCTCAGACTAAAAACCAATTCAATGAAGTATGAGAGCCGAGGGATTTTTTGTGCACCTGGGTGCGCCCCCGGCGCATGAGAGGCTGCTTCGAAAATAGAAGCAGAAAGCGAAAAACTTCGGTATCGGTATCGGGGTCGCAATCGCTATCGGCTTCGGCAAACTAGCAAGACCGATTGCGATAGCGATTGCGACTGCGACCCCGATACCGATACCGACAAATTCCAACAAGAGAGGCATGACCTTTTCATTCGGCGCAGGGTGCGCACCAAGCGCATGAGAGGCTGTTCCCAATTTCGCAACAGATTTTCGTCCTGCGCCTGACTTTGCCGGGTCAAGGGGAGACTTTCCAGTGGTGAAAAATGACTTGATGCCACGCAAATGTCAAGGTAGCATACAGCACCACTCGTCTATACAAGGGGGGTCTTAGTTGACATCACTCGCTATCGACCGCGCCAGTGTGGTGCCGACCTACTTCCAGATTCGCGAGAACCTGCTGGCAGGGATCGGGTCCGGCCATTTAAAGGTGGGTGATCCCTTGCTTTCCGAGCAGCAGCTTTCGGCGCAACTCGGCGTCAGCCGAATGACCGCGCGGCAGGCATTGCAGTCGCCTTGCAGCCTGGGCGTAGCGTATCGCCAGCAGGGCAAGGGTGCATTCGTATCCAGAATCAAATTCGGAATCAATTTCCGCCACGTGCAGTCCTTCACGGAGCAGATGAGCGCCCTCGGGTTCTCCGTGAACTCCAAGGTGCTCTCGCTGGGCGTTGTGCCGGCGCCGCCGGAGATTGCCGTCGCCCTCCGGGTAGCTCCCCAGTCGCCGATCGTAAGGTTGCAGCGCTTGCGTATGGCCGCCACGCTCCCGATGGCGATTGAATGGAGCCACCTGCCCCACCACCTTTGCCCCGGCCTAGCGGAGCATTTCAGCCCGGGAGGATCCCTTTGCGAACCGCTCGGGAAACGCTATGGCATCCGCATCCAAGTTGCGGTTGAGACGGTGGGAGAGGGGCTGGCGGGGGCTGAAGATGCGCGTCTGCTGCGCGTTCGGAAAGGCAGTCCACTCTTTCTCTTAACACGAGTGGCCTGCCTTGCCGATGGACAGCCGGTCGAGTACGCGAAGAGCCGGCACCGTGCGGACCGCTACAAAATCCCAAACAAGGAGGCGCGATTATGAACCGCGACCATTCAGGATTACGGAGAGTTTATTTGTCACTGGCGGTACTGGCGAAAGGAAAGGGCAGAGTGTATTTCAAACGATGTCTCCTTTGCGGGGTAGCACTATTGACCGCCGGGTTGCTCCTTTGTGCGAGCGCTCGGGCACAGGTAACAACCGGTGCGATTTCCGGCACGGTGAAAGATCCTACCGGAGCAGTAGTTCCCAACGCCCAGGTCACACTCCGGGACATCGAAAAGAACGCGGACGTTCGTACAATGACGACCAGCGCCACCGGCGAGTTCTCGTTCCCCCAGCTTCCGATCGGCCGATATTCCTTCACGGTGGAAGCGGCGGGCTTCCGGAAGTTCGTGCAGGCCAATATTGTTTTGAGCGTGAATGACAAGCTGACGTTCTTTCCCACCCTAGAGGTGGGCGGAACCTCGGAAGTGGTGACAGTGGAATCTTCTCCCTTCCAGGTCACTACGCAAAGTGCCGTGGCTTCCGGCACGGTCACGGGCACCCAAGTCCGCGAGCTGACTATGAACAATCGAGTCTGGGTGCAGCTCATGACGTTGGTTCCGGGGGTCAGCGACAGCAACAATTCAGACCAATACTATGTCGGCGCCACCAACCCGTTCGGCGGCTCCGCCACCAACACCACCGGTTTTCAGATCAACGGCGGCCGCCGCGAGCAGAACAACTTCCTGGTCGACGGCATGGACAACGTGGACCGGGGCAGCAACCTGACGTTGCTCTCCTTCCCCAGCGTGGACGCCATCTCGGAGTTCCGCATCGTCCGCGGCGTTTATGATGCCGAGTCGGGCCGCTCCGCCGGGGCGCAGGTGAACGTCGTCACCCGCTCCGGGACCAGCGACCTTCATGGCGGCGTTTACGAGTTCTTCCGCAACAACGTTCTGAACGCCAACCAGTTCTTCAACAACTCCGCCACTCCTGCCGTTGTCCGCCCCATCCTGCGCTACAACGACTTTGGCGGCAGCATCGGCGGCCCGGTTTACATCCCCCGCATCTACAAGCAGCGCAATAAGACCTTCTTCTTTTTCTCCGAAGAAGCTCGCCGCGTAGTCAACTACTCGAATACGACGGCCACGATCCCCACGCCCGGCATGTTGACCGGAAGCTTCTCTCATCCCGTGTGCACGAACTGGACCAACAGCAATGGCGTGGCCGGCGCCTGCTCGGCCTATGGGACGCAAATCTCCAGCATCAACACGATCGCGGCGTCCTATATCAAGGACATCTATTCCAAGTTCCCGCCGATCAACTCGGGGACCAGCAATGTGGTCTCGACTTTGCGCGGCATCTATGATTTCCGCGAAGATATGATCAAGATCGATCACACCTTCGGCAGCAGCCTGACCATCAATGGGAAGTACATGCGCGACAGCATTCCCACCATTGAACCGGGCGGGCTGTTTCAGAGCTTTCCTATTGATGGCGTCGCGACCACTTCCACCAACTCGCCAGGGCATCAATACAATTTCCACGTGACCTGGACGTTGTCACCCACCTTCCTGATTGATGGCGGATACGGGTATTCCTACGGCGCCATTCTCAGCACCGAAATTGGCGCTTCAGCCGTGAGCAATTCTCCGGATGTCGTGGCGGCGCTCGGTAACCTGTTGCCGTTCACCAACGTCGTGGGCCGCGTGCCCGCCATCGGCAGCGTCACCGCAGGCCTGGGGGTTTCTGGTTATGGACCCTACAACGATTACAACCGTAATCAAACGGTCTTTGCCAACGTAACTAAGGTCTTCGGCTCCCACACGGTGAGGGCCGGATTCATCGTCTACCACTACAATAAGCACGAGAACCTGCTCAGCGGGGCCAACAACGGTTCCTTCAGTTTTGCCAGCACCAACGCCCCCACTGCCAGCACCTTGGGAGGCACCGTTTGCGGGACCGCCGGTTTGCCTGCCTGTCCCAGCACCGTCGAGCAGGCCTGGGCGAATTTCCTGCTGGGCAATGCCAGTGGTTTCTCGCAGGCCTCGCTCGATGTCACCGCCAACGTTTTCGACAATCAGGTCGAGTACTATGCCCAGGACACCTGGCGCATGAAGCCGAATCTCACCCTGACCTATGGGCTGCGCCATTCCTTTTTCCGTCAGCCTACGGACGGGAGCGGCCCGGGAGGGAGCAGCCGGCTGATCAACTTTGATCCGGCGCTCTATGATCCCTCCAAGGCGCCCTGCATCCTATCCAACGGGAACATTGACGTGAAGCTGGTGAACAACCTTCCCACCAGCAGCGCCTGCAATCCCAACTACACTCCGCTGAACGGGTTCATCTATGCGAACCCGCCCACGTACAATGGGTTCACGGGCATGAAATCTCCGTTCGGAGACAAGGTCGGCAAGGAATATAACCGCGCCATCGCCCCGCGCCTGGGCATTGCCTGGGATCCGCTTGGCAACGGGCATCTATCCGTCCGGGCAGGCTTCGGCATGTTTTTTGACAACGGGCTGGAATTCGGAAATGCCGAGCTCAATGTCGCTCAGAATCCCGGCTTCCTGACCAACCTGAGCTTCAGCAACATCACGCTGGCGAATCCGACCGGGGCCACGACGACCGTGACCAGCACGGCGGCGCCGGTCATCTACAATCGCATGCCGATCAATTACAAGTCGCCGTACATGATGCAGCGGAGTCTAGACATTCAGTGGCAGTTCGCGCAGACCTGGATGCTGGATCTCGGTTACTATGGCAATAACGGCGTTCATTTGCCTGGTTACCTTGACACCAATGCACCAACTCCCGGAGCATGGCAGAAGTGCGCCGCTCCCAACTCCTGCACCAGTGGTCCGAACACCATTCAGATTACGGGGGCGGCGAGCGGCACTGGGGCTGGAGGCGCGGCCTGCAACGGCAAGCCTTGTGTCACTTCGAGCAACACGACGCTGCTCAACATCCTGCGGCCCTACGTCGGGTACGCGGGCGCCTACGATTTCGAGGAGATTTATACCTCGAACTACAATAGTTTCCAGATGCAGTTGCAGAAGAAGCTCTCCGGCAACACGCTGATCAACGGGGCCTACACGTGGTCGCACGGGTTGACGACGTATCAGGCAGACCGCAGCACCGGCGCCATCATGCCGCAGAGCTATCTGTACGTCCGCCAAAACTATGGTCCCACGATCGCCGACCGCCGCCACGTGCTCACCGCCAACTTCGTCTGGGACCTTCCCTGGATGCGAGCTCAGAAGGGTGCAGTAGGCCATCTGCTGGGCGGCTGGCAGTTCAGTGGTGTCCAGACCTTCCAGACCGGTCTGCCCCTTACCGCATCGATTTCCGGGGCGAACGTCGTGGATCCGGCCGGGACCGGATGCCTGGGCGCAACGCCTTGCGCGGTACGCGCGGATCTGACCGGTAATCCCAACGCGTCGGCGCCGCAAAAGTACAGCCAGTGGATCAATCCGAGCGCGTACACTTGCTACGGGACGACCGCTCCCTGCGTTGCCTACACTGGGGCAACGAATATCAGCAATTCCGGTCCGGGGACCGCGCGCGGTCCGGGGTTCTGGCGCTTCGATCTTGGCATGTACAAGAATATCAAGTTCACGGAGCGTCTGACCGGGCAGTTGCGGGTGGAGACGTTCAACACCTTCAACCACACCAATCCGATTGCTCCCACCCTCGTCATGACCAGCACTCTCTTCAACCAGATCACGCTGGCCCGGGATCCGCGCCTCATCCAGATCGCGATGAAGCTGAACTTCTGAGGTGGCCATTTGCAGGGTAGGGGCGGTTCGCGAACCGCCCCTACTGCCTTCTGAGGTTCACGTTCGCCCAGCGCGTATCCTTGTATAATCACGGTTCTTTCCCTGGCAGTAGGAGGGGGCACGCCACGGCGTGCCCCCTCACGCCTGACCGGCAAAGTGGCTGGGGGTGCTGATGCCGAGGATTGAGATCAGGCTGCTGAAGGATGTCGATGAGTATCGCCAGTGCGAGCGCCTCCAGACGCACGTTTGGGGTTCGCCGGGCGCCATCAGCGAAATCATGTCGGCGATATAATACGGGGGCGCAGTCATCGGAACCTTTTCCAGGGCAGGCTGGTGGGATTCATCCTGGCGTTTCTGGCCCAGTACTATGGCCGGCTGGTCCACTGGTCACACATGATGGCGGTGGAAGTGAAGTACCGCGACCAGAGATTTGGCTTCAAGATGAAAGTGGTCCACCGCCGCAGTTCAATCTGGTCCGATATTCGTTTTTGTTTCCCATGAGGGGTGGTCAAACACTTCGGACGCCATGCGAAGAACGGCTCCTTCGCTTCCGTTTTCAATAAGATGCTCTGAAAAATCCAACTTTGCTGAAGTTGGATTTTGGCTGCTTAAGCCTTTGATTCGGGAGGAGAAGCAAGTCCTTTGCCCGTACGACTTCGGAATCCAGGTTTATGGTCCTGCGCATGGATGCCGTGCCGGAGCGAATCGAGTGCAAAAATCCCCGTCCTCCACCGCCATTCCAGTATAAGATGCTGATCGCGGCGCCCGTGAGACATCCGGTGCGGGCAGGGGGGTGTTACCTAGAACCAATTTGACTGGAATGTTGGCCCACCGCTCCTCGGACTCCAATCCCGCAACTCTTTTTGTTTCGAACATCCGCAGACAGCCGGCTAAGCGAACACACTGAAGGGAGCGCCGATAGCCAAGGTCGGATAGTTCCTTAGGGAGGAAATGATGAGACTCGTCCGAAACGTGCGATATGTGTTCTTCGTGGCTCTCCTGGTTACGGCTTTAGCCGGGACTACGTCACTGGCCATTCAAAACACTGGAACACCGACAGCCGCGGCCGAGCCCACCTGGTCGATTGCTACGGTTGGCGACTCCATCATGACGCGCCAGGTGAGGTGCTTTGAGAACGATCCCGCATTCATGGCGCTCGTGAGGCCGATTCGGGATGCCGACGCCGCTGTCATCAACCTCGAGCTCAACGTTTTGCGGCTCTGGGATTTCAAGGGATATCCTCAGGCGGAGAACGGCGGTAACTATGAAGTGGCTCCTCCCGAAGTGGTGCAGGACATGAAGTGGATGGGCTTTAGCCTGTTCAATCATGCGAACAATCACACCACCGATTACGGCGTGGAAGGGATGATGGAAACCTGGAAGGTATTGGATTCGCTTCATCTGGTGTACGCCGGCTCCGGAATGTCGGCTGGAGAGGCTGCCCAGGCGAAGTATTTCGAAACCAAAAAGGGCAGATTTGCCCTCATCGGACTGGCGACTTCCTTCACGCCGATGTCGCGGGCCGGTGAATCCAGGCCGGATATCAAGGGGCGACCCGGCGTCAATGCCTTGCGCACGACGACGGTCACTCAACTGGCGCCGGCCCAGATGGCAGACCTGCGCAAGCTCGTGAAAGACGCGGGAGGCAGAGTCCCCGAGTCCGAAAAAGCTCCAGTTCGATTCGGAGGCGCGACCTTTGTTGCCGGAGTGGAGAACAAACACGTCTCCACTGTGAATGCCCGTGACGAAGATCGTATTCTCCGGTCGATCCGCAGCGCGGCAAAACAGGCCGATTACGTCATTGTCTATTCGCATTCGCACGACATTGCGGATGCGAACGACCTCTCGCCTGCCCCCGCCCACCTCAGGGAGTTCATCAAAAAGTGCATCGACGCCGGGGCGGACGTGTTCGTCATATCGGGTCCGCACAAGTTGAGAGGGGTCGAAATTTACAGAGGAAAGCCGATCTTCTATAGCCTCGGCAACTTTTTCATGCAGAACGAAACGATCGAGCCGATGCCGGACGACATGTATGAAACTTTCGGATTAGGAAGCAGCGCACTGGCCAGCGATTTCTACGATGCCCGCTCAAAGCCCGACCCGAAGACCGGGCTGCCAACCTCCTACTACCCCGCACAGGCGGATATCTGGGAAAGCGCAGTGGCGGTTCCCGTTTTTCAGGGCCACAAGGTCGTCGAGATCAAGCTCTATCCGGTTGACATGGGTTTCAGAATGCCGCGACCGCAGCAGGGCACGCCTCGTCTGGCAGAACCGGCCGTGGCCAGGAAAATAATCGATCGCCTTGCGAAGATGTCCGAACAATACGGTACGACGATCGTTTTCAAAGACGGTATTGGTGTCTGGACGCAAGGAAATACCAGGTAGACTCGCGGTTCGCCGCGAACAAGCTTCAGAGGACATCTTATGACGAAAACACGCAGAATATACCAGGTCGCTCTCCTGCTGGCGATCGTACTCATTTCGATCGCCCTCTCGTCGACTTCGAAGACGTCGGAATCATCGTCCCTGGCGGGCAAGGTCACAATCTGCCGGGACACCTATGGGATCCCGCACATCCTGGCCGAGACTGAGGAAGCCGCTGCCTTCGGCTTTGGATATGCGCAGGCGGAAGACCACGGAACCGCCATAGCACGGGAGCTGGTGAGCGCGCGCGGCGAAGAGGCAATGGTTTTTGGCACGGGGATCGAAAGCGACTTCCTGCTCAAGCTCTATGACAATCAGCGCATGTCCGAGCAGGACCTGCAGCGGGTTGGAGCAGTCTATCGCAAGATGGTCAACGCCTATGCCGAAGGCCTGGACGCTTACTTTGCCCAGCACCGCAGTCAACTGCCGTCATGGATCCCGGTTGTCACCGGTGTCGATATCATGGCCAGCCGCAGAGCCGGGGCGATTCGGTCGACGTTCTCGCAGGCAATCATCCGGGCGCTGCAACAGAAATACCCGTCGCCCAACCCAAAGGTCGCAGTTTCGGAAAATTTCTGGGTGGCCGCTTCAATCGACTCGGATCGCGTCCCGACGGATGATGAAGAGCAGCCGGGATCGAACGCTCTTGCGCTGTCCGGAACACGGACCGATTCCGGCAGCCCCATCCTGCTGGGTAATCCTCACCTTAATTGGTCCTCTCTCTACTGGGAAGCCCAGGTCACGGTTCCCGGGATCATCAACTTCTTCGGTTCAACCCTGGCCGGAATACCTGTGCTGCGCGCCGGATTCAATGAACATCTCGGGTGGGTCACTACCAACAACGCACCGGACGTGATGGATGTTTTCGCTCTCCCGCTTGATCCGGCAATACCTGATCACTACCTTTTCAATGGGAAATCCAGGCCTTTGATCAAGAGAGAGATCTCCATTGAGATCAAGGGAAGAGACGGTACCCCCAGGACGGAAACGAGAACTTTTTGGGAATCACATCTCGGCAAAATTCTCTGTCGCACGTCCGACAAGGCGTTCGCGGTGGCTTCTACCCAATTGGACGCCTGCCACTATTACGAGGGATTTTACGAGCTGAGCAAGACGCGTAGCCTGAAGGAGTTTCTCCGCGTCATGGATCGGAACATGGTGCCGACCTCGAACTTCACCTATGCCGACGCCGAGGGGAACATCATGTACTTGTGGAATGCAAGAATAGCTGAGCGTCCTGACGACGGCACCGACTACAGGCTCGACGTCCCGGCCGGCACCGGCAAATATGTCTGGAAGAAAATGATTGAGCCCTCGAGATTCCCCAGGCTGCTGAATCCGAGCGGCGGATACACTCAAAACTGCAACAACCCGCCGTGGTACACGTCGCTCCGGGATCCCTTGGATCCGAAAAAATACCCCAGCTACCTTGAGGAGGAACGCGGACTCGCCTTAAGACCTCAGGTGGCGCTGGAGATGCTCAACGGACAGGAGAAGTTTTCGTTGGATGATGTCATCCGGCTTAAATTCAATACAAAGATGCTTCTCGCCGACCGCGTAAAACCGGCGCTGGTCGAGGCCATCCGGGAATTGAAAGCACCCTCAGCAGACCTGCAACGGGGACTCAACACCATCGAAGCCTGGGATAACCGCGTGTCGACCGACAGCAAGGGAGGAGTGCTGTTCCAACGTTTTTGGGATACCTACAGCCAGGCCAGCAAGCAACCGTTCGGCACCCCCTGGGATCCGCGGAACCCAGCGGCCACCCCATCCGGTCTCTCCGACGATACGCTGGCGCTGAAGCACTTTGACGATGCGGTGCGTTGGACCCGGCAGAAGTATGGATCAGACGATGTGGCCTGGGGCGAGGTCCACCGTTTTCGCTTTGGCTCGCTTGACCTGCCTGCCGACGGCGCCAATGGCACCTATGGGCTGTTTCGAGTGGTCCGGTTCACGGAAATGCCGGACGGCAAACAGGTCGCTGGACAAGTACAAAATGATGAACCACCTTTGGGCTTTGGTGATGGCTGGGTGATTGCCGTACAGTTTTCCAAACCTGTCAAGGCGATGTCAGTAGTTGCCTACGGCCAGAGCACGCTCTCATCCTCGAAGCACAGCAGCGACCAGATCGATCTTTTCGCCCGTCACCAGCTCCGCCCGGTTTGGTTCAGCGAGGCCGAGATCAAGGCTAACTTGGAAAGGGAATATCATCCCGATGGCAAGAGATAAAAACCTGTGTCTGGTGGTTACCGATTCAGGGTTGGGAGGTCTGTCCATCTGCGCCGAAATCGAACGGATTCTCCGGCAGACAACTTTGTACCGGAATGTTCGCATAACCTACTTCAATGCCTGGCCTGATCCGCGAAGCGGTTACAATGACTTGCCGGACATGCAATCCCGCGCCGGTGTTTTCAACGGTGCCCTGATCCGTATGGCCCAATTCGAGCCGGATCGGATTGTTATTGCCTGCAACACGCTCTCGATTCTCTATCCCATGACGGAGTTCAGCCGCACGACCCGCATCCCCGTTTTGGGGATTATTGACGCAGGCGTCGATCTTTTTTGTGAAGCCTTGAACGCCGATCCACTCAGTGCCATCGTTCTTTTCGGAACGCGGACCACCATCCAATCGCGGGTCCATCGAGACCGGCTGGTGCAAAAAGGCATTCAGGGTAGCCGGATCATGGCCATTTCCTGCCACGGTCTCGCAGCGGCGATCGAGAAAAATCCCGAGAGTCGCGCCGTCACCGACCTCATTGAAGAATGCGTGTCCGAAGCTTGCAAGGCCGGGCTGCCCGGTGAGCGGCTCTATGTGGGGCTTTGTTGCACTCACTTTACCTATGTCAAGGAATCGATCCGAGCCTCACTCGCGCGGCGGTCCGGAAAGAGCATTCATATCTTGGATCCCAACCATCGCGTGGCAGGCTGCGTAGCCCCAGGCGAGGCAGAGGCGCTGATCGCGCCGGCGCGCGCCAAGATGAGGGTCGAAGTGATTTCGAAAGTAGCGCTGGATGACAACCAACGGCGCGCACTGGCAAAACAGGTAGAACCGGTTTCTGCTGTCACTGCGCGGGCACTCTTATCGTATACTCATCAACCCGATCTCTTTTAAACCGGCTCGATCGTGTGGCCATGAATTCGCGGCACAGCCTGGCGGCCTCAGCCGAAGCCGGGAACCACGAACATCCGGAAAAAAACCTGATTCGCGTGTTCCGTGGTTGTTAGTCCGCATTTCTCAAGGGGTTCCGTAGCGCCGGCGCAGACTCATTCAGGAAGACCAGAGGTGATGGTGATTAAGTTCGAGATGAAGATCGTCCACGAGAATTGATAGTCGAGCCCAATTTTTGTGCGCTTCGCCGGGCCCGAGTACGTTCCATCCCACATGGGTCGGAATCGGCGCGACCGCTCTCTGCTTGCGTTGGGGCGGCTAAGTTCTGAAAAAGATAAAAGTCACGGCGATGAAGAGCGGTTCGAGGATTAGAAGCGACCAAGCCATGTAGCCGAAAAAGGACGGCATGGCGACTTTATTTTCCTTGCAGATTGATTTGACCATGAAATTCGGCGCGTTTCCAATGTAAGTGTTCGCGCCCATGAACACCGCGCCCATCGAAATCGCCATCAATACTTTTATCGGAACGCAACCCTGAAAAACGGGAACTCCATGGCACACGCCATTTGAAACCGCGCCCATCGTTTTTCCAAGCGACTGGAACACGAGATAGGTCGGCGCGTTATCGAGGAAGCTTGAAAGGCCGCCCGACATCCAGAAAAACTGCCACGAATGAGTAACCGCAAGCTGGCCTGTCGAGCCTTTGTATTCGAGGATGTTCAGGGCGGGGATCATACATGCGAAAATCGCGGCAAAGATTATCGCAACCTCTTTTATAGGAAACCATGAAAATTTGTTTTCCATGTGAACCTGATTGGGGGTGCATCTGTATGAAAGGACGGCGAATATGCACATCAAAGCGATCTGTATTGCTTCGCGGAAGTGCCCCCACTGGTTGGGAAGAAAATTCCCGTAGAGAATAACCGTTGCGAGGACTCCGAGCAGGAATAAAAAATTTATTTTCCCTTCCAGAACGAATTTTTCCGTGGCGGCGGATGGTTCGACCCCACCGTCTTTTTTGAGCATTACCGAGTCTATAACGAAGAAAATAAGGATCAATGTTCCTACCGAGAACGCCCATCCGGGAAACAGATGGATCAGCGTCCAGTGAAATGGAACACCCTGTAGAAATCCGAGAAACAGGGGCGGGTCTCCCAGCGGAGTCAGCGAGCCACCTATGTTGCTGACTATGAATATGAAAAATATAAAGATGTGCATTTTTGATTTTCTTTTTGAATTTATGCGGAGCATGGGCCGGACGAGAACCATTGACGCGCCGGCCGTGCCGATCATGTTGGCGAGAACGGCGCCGGCCGCGAGAAAGAGGCAGTTTGTCAGCGGCGTGCTTTTGAACGAGCCATGCAAAAATATTCCGCTCGAAATGACATAGAGCGAACCGAT
>JBEKYG010000020.1:0-16452 GCA_049511215.1 Acidobacteriota bacterium
TAGCGTGCGCGAATGAGCCGTGAAAAACAACAAAATCCACTCTGGCCAGGGCTTCGCTCACGTGAGAGGCCTCGTAGGCACGGGTCAAGTCGTGATGGCAGATGTAAAGGAAATGGACCTTGCCCTCGACGCAGGCCCCAAGCAATTCATCACTCCCGGACTCAGCAAAGCCCAGCATCTCAGCTCCACGCGTATTAGGGTTCTTGTCCGCGGTAATCAGGAAGTCGTCCGAATAAACCGGCTCACGCAGCGGCACGCGATATCCGATGTCCCCAACGTTCAAACCGTCACAGAAAAGGAGGCGCAGCTGGAACAGTTCCTCATTGGTCATCCGCGGTGATGCGAGCACTGCCACGGCGTTCGGGCCGTACTCTTCCCGCGCCCGCTTCAAGGCGTCGGCCGTCCGTCGGATCGCGTCATCCCAATCCACCGGCCGGCGTTCTCCCTCCTGCTTCAGCGAGGGAACGCGGAGCCGCTCCGGGGCATCGATCGCGTGGTAGGAGTAGCGCCCCTCATCGCACATCCAGTAGCTGTTGACCTCCGGGTTGTATCGGGGCTTGAGGCGATGGACTCGCCTGTCGTGGTAGCGAGGGTTGAACCGTTCGTTGTAATGGATCTCGATGTTGCAGCCACGGCTACAGCCCGGACAAATCGAGGAGGTGCTCCCCAGGAACCAGACACGGCACTGGAAGCGGAAATCGCGATCCGTCAACGCACCGACGGGACAAAGATCCACAACGTTGCCCGAATAGGGGTTGTTCAGCTCTACTCCCGGAAAGATGGCAATCTCGCTCAAATGCCCTCGCTCGTGCACGGCCAGCTCGCCAGTCTTGGAAATCTCCCGTGTGAAGCGGACACAACGGGTGCAGAGGATGCAGCGTTCCTGGTCGAGAATCACGTGGGGCCCGATCGGCCAGGCTTTCTTGCGCTTCGTTTTGTTTTCATTAAACCGCGGATCGTAACAGCCATGGTCCATGTAATAGTTCTGCAGCTCGCACTCGCCCGACTGGTAGCACACCGGACAATCCAGCGGGTGATTGAGCAACAGAAATTCCAGAACCGATTGACGATTGCGGAGTGCCTCGGGCGTGCGGGTCCGGACAACCATCCCCTGGGCTATCGGGGTTGCGCACGAAGGCTGTAGCTTTAGGATCTTTTCGATCTCGACCAGGCACATCCTACAGTTGCCAACGATCGAAAGGCCGGGATGGTAACAGTAATGCGGAATCTCGATGCCAATCGACCTTGCCGCCTCCAGGACCGTGGTTTCCCGCCTGGCCTGCACCGTCTGCCCGTCAATCGTTAATGTGACCAACTCCTTCTCGGACACTGCGCCCTCAGTTCTTCGGACCAATCAGCGGCTGCCGCCTGCGTATCGGATAATCCTTGCGCAGGGGATGCCCCTGAAATTCCGGGTACAGGAGAATTCGTTTCAGGTCCGGGTGTCCCGCGAACTCGATTCCGAACATGTCCCAGACCTCCCTCTCCAGCCAATTTGCGCTCTCCCAAAGCGCTGTGACAGAATCGATCGCCGGCTTATCGCCGGACACTCTCACCTTGATACGCAGCCGCTGATTGAGAGGCAGGGACAGGAGATGATAGACAACCTCAAATCTAGGCTCGCGTCCGAGGAAATCGACCGCAGTAACATCCAAGAGAACGTTGAAAAGCAGTCTGGAGTCATTCTTCAAGAACTCCATGATTTTTCGGAGCGCTCCCGGCACAACCACCGCCATGGCATTCCCATGCGATAATCCAGCTTCGCCAACCTCATCCGGAAAACTTCCCGCGAGCAATTTAAGCAACTCGGGAAGTTCTTGCGAGCTTCCGCCTGGGTTTTCTATTCCCATTCAAGCGCCCCCGTCTTCCATGCATAGACAAAACCGACACCGACAACCAGGAAAAAAACGAACATTTCCATGAATCCAAATACCCCCAGGCTGCGGAAAACCACAGCCCAAGGGAAAAGGAAGGCAAGCTCGACATCAAACAAGATAAAAAGTAAGGCCATGAGGTAGAAACGGACGGGCACCGATTTGTGGCCCATGCCTGCCGACGGCATTCCGCACTCGAAAGGCTCGTCTTTCACACGCGAACGTTTTTTCGGGCCCAGAAGGGCCGAGGCGGCGACAAAGGAGCCGGCTATACCGCCAACCAGCAACGCCATCAAGAGCACAGGAATGAGGTCATTCATGGAGGGCATTACCTCACATCTTGGGGAACGCAAAGCTGAAAATTTACACGCTGGCTCGTTGAAAATCAATTCAAAAAGAGCGGGAGGCCAAAGACCCTGTCGAGTATAAGATCCGATTGTGCAACAGCTTAGCTGCTGCCTAGGCCTGTCTGTGCGCCATGAGTCCATTGTCCGGCCTGGCTCTCCCAGCCACACGATCCCCTCAATTGGCGCGCGCTTTTGATTTAGCGTCCTTGCCCTGACTTGGCGCATAAGAAGCTCATCTAAGTATCCCGGCCTCAAATTTTGGATGCCGGGTCAGAATATGAAAAAGACTTTTCCATTGTTTCCTCTGTATTTTGAGCTCAACTATGCTTACTATTGCTTACTATTTCTAGAAGGGTTCAAGGTATCGTTTGATGAATACGAAACGCCAGGCTTTTATCGTTCTCATTTATTTGCGGCGGCAATAAGCGTTTCGGGCCAGGAGGTGAAATCCGGCGATCTTGTCGTTTCGTCCGATCATGCCGGTGCATCCGTGGAAATAGACGGCAAGCCCGTACCCGGCGAAACGCCGCTTACCCTCAAGGGAATTTCCGCGGGCGAACAGAGCATCACCTTGCGGAAAGGTACATGGTTTGGGGCGCAGAAAACAACCCCGGCCGCCGGCGATGTTTCCAGGGTCAGTATTCCCATGCAGGATTGAGAAAAAAATGATCAGCCTCTTTGGCGCACTTTCAGTGGCGACGACCGCGTCCGGTGCGGCCCTGTTTTTAAATGACCAGTCCTCCGACACAACCGTTGCGGTCAACGACAGCTTTTGCATCCACGCCGCGGATACGGACGCCAATGGGACGATCGCGAAATCGCTGTGGGCGCTGGATGGAACTGCCTTTAATGACAGCACGGACAGGGGTGCAGTCTCGGTCGCGTTCGCCGCGACCGGCTTTAAGACCGTTTTGGTCAAGGTGCGACAAATGGCTCGGATTGCAGTAAAATGTCCTTTGTGGCCAACCCTGGGTTCCGGGGAATCGCGGCAGACGGGCCGAAGTCGACATAAGACCCGATATCAGAAGCAGCTGCCCGCCTTCGGAAGGGAGCTGGCATCGGGTCGATTTTGCAGCTTGTTTCATCTACCGCGGCCTTCGGCCGCAACCAAGTATGGGAGATGAATACGGCGCGCGCTTTGAGCGATCAGCTTTCAGCACTCAGCTTTCACCGAAACTTCTTTGCAAAATGCAAAGAAGTCATGGATAAAGATTCTATCCGTAGGAATCATCTTGAAAGCGGGGAAAAGGAAATTAGGGGTAGACTATGGCTCGCGATTTAAATTCCTGGAAACTGAGCGAGATCAGAGAAAAGATGGAAAAGTATCGCCTCGCCCAGGAGAACTATTTTATTAAGGGCAAACCCGTCCTTCATCTCGAAAATGGTCAGAAAGTATTTTCGCTGGTCAGCCCGCCTCTAAAATCTCCTGCAGCACGCAGAAGAGTGAGACTTATCGTCAATAATATGCAGATATCTGCCCATGGTTCGAATGGTACAAATCTCGGAGTACGGGCGCCTCATATCATCACCATCGCGGTGACATATTCTTGTCAATGCAAATGCAAACATTGCTCCGCTTCCACATACCAGGAGCATGTAATCAGGAACAAATCCGGTTTGACCTTCAAGGAACTGCGCAGTGCGATAGAACAGTCGGTGGCTCTGGGCACAACATGTGTGGTACTAACCGGCGGGGAACCGCTCCTTTATGGCGACATTTATAACCTGATCCGTTCGGTGGATCCCAACAAAAGCGTTTGCTCTATGTTCACCAATGGTGAATTGCTCGACGAAGAGAAGGTCTTAAAACTCAAGGAAGCAGGCCTATTCGGACTCTATGTCAGTATTGACCATCCCGATCCTGAACGCCACGATGCAAACAGGCAACGGCCGGGTTTGTTCGCAAAAGCGATGCGTGGATTGGAAATTTGCCGCAAGGTAAATCTTGCAACCGGGATCTCTACTTTTGCCACGAAAGAAAAACTCGCAAGCGGCGAACTGGACCGGATGATGGAGTTGGGTAAGAAGACCGGCGTTCTCGAAGTTTTCATTTTTGATGTCACGCCTACCGGCAAATTACTTAACCAGCATCAATGCGTGCTTACCAACGAAGAAATCGAACAGGTAAGAGAATTCCGCAACAAATACAACGACCTCCCAAAGTTTCCGCGTATCGTACATCAAACCATGTTCTCAAGCATGTCCTACCCGTGCGCGGCGGAGGGTTGCCCGGCTGCATTGGTGCAAATGCATTTGAGAGCAAACGGAGATGTTTCGCCCTGTGATTTCACCCCATATTCATTCGGCAATATACGAAATCAATCGCTGGAAGAAATCTGGCGTAACATGACCGAATGCAGTTTGTATTCGGCGCCCTCCTCCCGATGCAGGTTGGCCCGACCTGAATTCTGGGAACAGCTCGATCAGCATGCGACTGCCATTCAATGACCTCAGATTTATTATCGAATAACTCCTTGACCCCCCTCGAAACAGGCGGCAATGAGTGCATCATCATCACCGGAGCAACCGGATTTCTAGGGCGTCAAATACTCGCTCTGTTGCTTGAACGCTATCCGGAGGCTCGTTTTGTGCTCCCGGTTCGTGATAAAGGTTCTTCATCACCCGAACAGCGAATCGAATCAATCGTGAAACAAATCTGCTCCTCTAAATCGCGCGCGAGAGCTGTTGCGCGAATCGAGGTTGCCCGTGCGGATCTCAGATTGGATCGGTGTGGCCTGTCAAGTTACGACTACGATAAGGTGGTCGCACAAACAACACGAATCATTCACTCCGCGGCGACGGTGAGATTTGACCATCCGCTGGATGAAGCTCGCTATATCAATGTGGGTGGAACTGTCAGTATGCTCGCTCTTGCTTCAGAAGCCTACAAACGAGGCGTAATGCGCAGCTTCACCCATGTCGGCACAGCGTTTGTTGCGGGGGATCGCAACGGAACCGCCTACGAGGATGAGCTCGAAAAAGGTCAGAGTTTCAGAAATACTTACGAACAAACTAAATGCGAAGCCGAGAGATTCGTGCGCGACCGGATGAATGAACTCCCGATAATAATTACAAGGCCGAGCATTATAGTCGGCGATTCAAGAACCGGGATTACTACGAGCTTCAAAGCTCTCTACTGGCCGCTCAAAGTGTACGCAAAGGGTTGGTGGCGCACGGTGCCGGGCTACCCCGAGGCGGTCATCGACCTCGTTCCGGTTGATTTTGTCTCGGAAGCGGTCGCCCATCTTGCCTTTGAGCCCAAGGCACTCGGGAAGTGCGCTCATGTATGCGCCGGTCCGCGCGGGAACGCTACGATTAAAGCAATTTCGGATTATGCATCTCGGATATTCAACCGGCCCAGGCCCCGCTTCGTCGAGCCCGCAATCTTCCTTGCGTTGATTCTGCCACTGTTAAACTTGCTATTGTTGGGCAATCGACGCCGTGTGCTGAAAGAGGGCCATGTTTACACACCCTACTTCAGAATGAAAACTATATTCGATACCAGCAACGCAGAAGCGTTGCTTTCACCGGCGGGTATCGAGGCGCCAAACGTCATGGCATACATCGAGAAGCTCTTCCAATACTGCATCGAAACCGATTGGGGGAACAAACATCTTCAAGGCCGGTCCACTAAATGATCAGACATTTGCGTCTTCCAAATAACGAGAAGCTCCTCCTTCCCATCCTGCTCGAGGAGTTGCTGCACAATTACGGAGACAGACGTGTAAGTTTTCATGACGATCTTCGAGGCTTTGACGGCGCACCTCAGCGTGAACAAAGCCTCGCGGAATTGGTCGCTGAAGTATCCGCGCTTTGCCGCTTCCTCCGGGATCAGGTCGGGCTCAAACGGGGTGAGAGAATTGCCATCTATAAATCAAACGACGCTCGATATTTCAGATGGTTCCTTGCCGTCATCCGGGCCGGTGGAATCGCGGTTCCGATCAACCCACTGCTTTCGTTCACGGAAGCACGGCGAATCATAGTCGAATGCACTGCAATGGCGATAGTCACGGATTCAACGATCATCGCTCCTCACCTTAATGAACTCGAATCCCTCGCTTCCATCCAGTTTATTCAAGATGTTGGTGAAGAGTTAATTCCCGGGTTTGTTCAGCCAACTGCTGACCTGTTGAGGACGCCTGCTCTCCCCGCGGTTGATGTGGGATTGGATGAGACCATTGCAGTGTTTTACACCTCTGGGACTCTTGGCAAACCATCAGGCGCGATGTTATCAAGTCGTTCCTTTCTTGTAGCCCGGCCGCTCGCCTCACTCATCAAACCTTTGGCCGGAAATAATGATATCGCGTTGTTTCCACTGCCCTGGGCGCATGTTTACGCCGTTACTACAGCCATCGTGGGATTAATGGCCGGTGTGCCTGCTCACTTTATGACGCGGTTTGAGGCCAGAAGAGCAATAGAAATTATTTGGAAGCAGAAAATAACCGCATTTATCGGTGTTCCCGCGATGCTCGTGAAACTGATGGAAGCGCATCCGAGTATAGATCAACTGCGGAGCATCAAGCTTTGGGTCTCCGCCGCGGATCACCTGCCGCCAGCCTGCAGAGATCAGTTGATGAAGTACGGCGCCTCTTTCAAGCTGTTTGGAAAGAGAGTGACCAGGCCGTTATTGATCAATGCTTATGGGATGGTAGAGCTCGGCGGCATTGCCATGGTCTCTGTCGACGCCCCACTCATCCCCGGTAAAGGCGAGCTGTGCATACCCTTACCGCACATTCGAGTACGCATAGTCGACGAGCATGACAAGGAACAACCTCGAGGAATTGTTGGCGAGTGCCTAATAAAGAGCACCGGTAATATATCCGCGTACTGGAAGGCGCCTGACGCAACGGAGAGACTCATCACTCTCGACAAGTGGGTCAGGACGGGCGACCTCGCAAAGCGAACCAGGGCCGGATTCATCAAGCTGATAGGGCGCGCAAAGGATGTAATCAAGAGCGGCGGCTACTTGATACATCCACAGGAAATTGAGGATGTAATCTCTTCCCATCCATTGGTCTCGAGAGCAGTCGTAGTCGGTATGCCCCATCGGCAGCTTGGTGAGATTCCGGTTGCCGTGGTCGAGTCCCGTGCGGACTCGAAACCATTTGAGACCGAATTGCTTGAGCTGTGCCGGACCCATCTGGCTACTTTTAAACAGCCCAGGGAAGTATATGTGTTCAAGCCCGGCGGGATACCTGAGGGACCCACCAACAAGGCACTGCGAGGCGCTGTGCGTGAGAAGCTTGGCGCGACTCTTTGCGTTCGAGCGACTGATACACTTCATAAGCGTCCGTCTGGATCGTGCCCGTGAAGTCCGTCAGCCGCCGCCGGACTGGCTCCAACCCCCGGCTGCGGCCGAACTCCCACCCAACATCGCCCCGCGGGACGGCATCGAACCACAGGTTTGAAGCTCGTTTGGTTTTTGTCAGCCACCAGTTCAGAGTCGCAAGCGGGATTCCGCGTCGTCGGAACAATCCGGCGCGCGTGAGGCCACTGCGCCGGGATTGTTCAACCATCTGCAGCCATTGAGCCGCAGTCGCACGATGATGTCGCCGCGTGCTTCCTTTGATTTCCGTGCACCCAGCGTATCGCATCCCCGGCGGCATGGGCAGATGTGCCCCGGTTATTGCCTAAAGCCTACCATAATCTATGCTTATCCGGTTTTACCCCAGAATTAGAAGAACCTTAGGGGTTGCATGGGAAGCCTATTTGGTATATTTTGGAACTTCGTATCAATTTCACGGCGACTAAATGCTCAATCGATTATTGCAGGGTAATAACCTAGATGCGGAACCAACATCAATAGGTGAAGGTGTTTGCCTGAACCCGGTAAGCATCACCACTGTAGATAGTACTCCTGACATAGATTCACGGGTACTCAATGATCTCCGCACCTATGGCCGCAATTCATTTTCGAGCTGTCTTCTCTACGATGGATTTAAGTATTATTTCCCTGACGAAGGGAATGGATTCATCGCCTACCTTGACTACTCATCCATGTTCATAGCCATGGGCGAGCCGGTGTGCCCGCGACAGAACTATGGTCTCTTCACTGAGAACTTTCTCGATTATTGCCGCAGGCACAAAAAGCTTTGTGCTTTCGTCTGCGTAGGAGAGGAGTTCGTTTCCGCCACCGCGCATCTGAGCTGGACTAAGATTGCTCTTGGCGAGGATATGGTTTTCAATATTTCAGAGTATGCGCCCACTGGCGACAAAGCCAAGAAGGTACGGTCGGCCAGAAATCAGATTTCAAAGCGGGGGGCTCAGGTAAAGGAATATAAACGATCACTTTGCATCGACCGTGATCTCGAATTCGAATTAGAGCGCATGACGGAGCGTTGGCTTCACAGCCACTCCATGTTCCAGATGTGGTTGCTTCGTTTTGACCTCTTCTCCATAGCAGAATTAAAACGATATTTCTATGTCGAGTTCGAGGGCAAGGCCGTTGCCCTGTTAACCTGTATACCCATCTATGCTAGAAATGGGTACCTTTTTGAAGACCTGATCAGGGATCCGATCGCCCCCAACGGAGCCACCGAACTTCTAATTTTGGAGGCGCTTAGAAACTTTAGAAATGAAGGCCTGGAGATGGCTACATTGGGGCTGTCCCCGAAAATCGAGATTCGACGCGAATGGGGTTTTTCCTGGTGGGACGTGAGCCTGATACGGTTGGGCGTGAAATTGGTTCGCAAACTAAGTGGCTTTGAAACGTTGTACCATTATCGCAAGAAATTTAATACCCGCCATATGGAGAAGGTCTTCCTTTTGAAGCATCCCGAAGGGCTGGGTGTTCGGGACATTATCGACATCTTGAAATCCTTCAATCTGTTCTAATCCAATGGTTATTTCAATTCGTAAAATCCGTGCTCCCTCTGCTGGAGTCTACGATAACAACAGCGTAAACCAATTCATCTCCCCCAAATATGACTGTTTGTTTAAAGCGACCAATTCTATTAATCCGGATTGACCATGAAAAAGATTGGAGCTCTTTTTATTCTTATACAGTCTATAGTTTATAGTGCATCTTTTTTTCAAACGCCCTTTGTAAACGGCATGAAACAAGCTGACGCGCTATATCAGGAATACCGGATGACTGGGAAACAACAATCCTTGAGAGATGCCGTGAGAGCCCTTGAAAAATTGAAGGAAGATTTCCCCAATGATTATTCAGTCTTGTGGAAGTATTCTCGCGCATGCTTCGATCTTGGGGATGACTCTAAACAGAAAAACGAGAAATTGGCATATTTTGTAAAGGCTATTGAATCCGCAAGGAAGGCGGCTGGAATTTATCAAAATGGCGTCGAGGGGCATTACTGGCTTGGTGTGACCAATGCCGCATATGGAGAAGCAAAGGGCGGGTATAAAGCGTTGTCTCTCGTCGATCACATAAGAAAAGAGTTGGAAGCAGTTATCAAAATCGATTCCACCTATGATAACGGGGGAGCCTACATGGTCCTTGGAAGACTTGACTATGAATTACCCTGGGCATTCGGCGGGAACAATAAGCGGGCGATTCTACGATACGAAGAAGGATTGAAAATTGCGCCAGATAACCTGCTTATGAAAGCCTACCTCGCAGAAAGCCTGATATACGAGGGTCACAAAGATGAGGCTCGTAAATTGCTCAATTCAATTCTGGCGGTCAAACCGGGTCCGAACCATGACGTTGATTATTGGTACGCTCAAAATGAAGCAAGAAAATTGATCCAAAAACATTTCAAGTGAATCATTAGTCGTGGGGTCGAGGGCCTGCTCCGCCGCATCGGGGCGATTTCCGAACTCGCAGGGATGCGCTATTGGTCGACTACCCACCAACGATGTCAGACACTGATTGTCGACGCCCATGCTTTGCCCGGGCCGGCCGACGGTCGACGCCGCAAAGACTTGCCGCCGGACGAGATCGCGACCGGCAAGTCTCTATACTTTCAACAGGAGGATAACCTGTCCGGTCAGGCGATTTACCGAATGCACATTCAAAGCGCTTCTCCCGACCGGCTGGTGTTCAATACCGAAAACATCAGCGTTGTGCGGTACCTGATGTGGCCCCTCTTCAGCCCGGGCGAATTGCAGTCGATTTGCTTCCTCAAACGGGAGTCAGTTGACGTCTGGCGCTATTGTGTCAGAGGTGTGCGCAAAACTCGAGTTCCAGAGCCTATTTCGAGGTATAATCCAGTCCGCTGGGGGATAGGGAAGCCTCGGAGCGGCCCGTCGAAGTTTACATAAGATCTTATCTCGGAACCTGACCGGCGGTCGCATCCAGGCAGCGATCCGAAATGCAGTCAAAGCGGAGTTATAGGTGGTCTGGGGCGTTTGTCTGGAGCTTTGCAGTTGCTGGAGTGCCGCATTATCGCTGCTGGCAGCACGCCCGTATTCCGCCGCCCTGACGGTATCTTCGAGGGTGCAAATGAAGAGAGAAAAAGGGTTTTCCCCTTTTTCTTGCGCATTTCAAACCATCTCAGATGTCTATCCACAGTGTCGGTGTCTCTTGACAAAGCCGACGCCGTTATAGATGGAAATCCGTGCGCCGGGCGGTCGCGGGGCGGCTGATGTCGAGAAGCGAATTCGCGTTGTGTTTGATAAGCTGTGGCCATGATGGAACTACAGAGTACTTCATGGCGAATCCATACCTGGTGAAGGTATCTAGTTTTTCAATTCTGAGGAGGGGAGGGTGCCCAAAGTCATACTCGTAAATCCTTCGATGTTTACTGCCGGGTACAGCTTCGTTACTCCGAGGTGGCTGTTTGTGCTGGCTCAGGCCACCCCGACCGACCTGATCGGCGATCCGGTGATTGTAGATGAGGCGGTCGAAAAATTTGATGCCGAGCTCGTCTGCCCCGGAGACATCGTCGGGGTCGGCATTACCAGCGCCACTTGTCTCGCTGGTTACCGGGTGGTGAGGGAGGCCAAGTCGAAGGGCGCAACGGTGATTGTGGGCGGAATCCACGCGACGATCTTTCCGGATGAGCCGCTGGAGATGGGGGCTGATGGCGTGGTCACCGGCAATGGCGATGTCATCTGGCGCCGAGTGATCGAAGATGCGCTCACCCACCGGTTGCAGAAGCATTATCGTGGCGGCCGCATCCCGGGTGACGCGATGCTCAAGGCGCGGTGGGACCTGCTCGACCCGGCCAAGTACATGTTTCCGACCGTGCAGACCGTGGCAGGCTGCCCTGAGAGCTGCAACTTCTGCTCCGTCTGGGTCATGGACGGGCGCCAGCCACGCCAGCGGCTAACGGGTAGGATCATCGAGGAGGTCAACGAGCTGTCCGACATGGGCTTTCGCTACGTCGCTTTCGCCGATGACAATTTTAACCCGGCGACCCTGAGCCGAATCGCGCGCGAGCCGAGTGCGCAGAAGAGGAAAGAGCTTGAGCGCGTCCGGGAGGAGCGGTTGCGTTTTTTTGCCGAGTACGACCGGAGGGTTCCCAAAACCGTCTCCGCGATCAGCCAGATGACCTCGGAGGTGATCAACGACGAAGAGTACTTTTCGGCGATGTATCAGCAGGTGCAGATCAGGGCCGCGCTGATCGGCGTCGAGTCTTTTTCCGCAGAGGGCCTGGCCAGCGCTAACAAGGGGGGAAACCCCGCCGGCCAGAACATGGTCGAGACGATCCGCAAGTTTCAAGAGCGGGGCATCCTGGTTATGAGCTCAATCATCTCTGGTCTCGAGTCCGATACGGTCCAGACGCTCGAAACCATGCGCCGATTCGCTCATGAGTCCGGCACCTTGCTGGCCCAATTTACCTTCTACAGCCCCTACCCCGGAAGCAAGGATTACTACGAAATGATCCGCGATCAAAAAAATATCGGGCGGGCGGACTTTACCCCGAAACACAAAACTCAGCTCCTGCGGGACCGCTTTTGGCTGACTACGCTCAAGCCCGCCGATTTTCTGAAGCACCCCCACATGAGCCGGCATGAGTTAATCGCTGAAAACAAAAAGTGCTGGGACACGTTCTACTCTTGGCGGGAAACCTGGAAGCGGACGAGGAGCGGATTCTTGAAGTCGCGGCCCTTACCTGCGAGGATGGCCTACATCTGTTTCTGCCTTGCCTTCAAGCGGGTCTATGCCGGACATGGGATTTCAGCCGGTGACGTGCGCAGACGGAGGATGGGGGTGATGACCAGACTCATCATCAAACTGGGGGTGGGGGTGTACAGTTACCTTTTCCGCCGGAAGGTTGGCTTACGGGTCTCCTTGATGCGCTCAGGATGGGGGCCGGTCATGGACCTCGAGAAGAAATAACTGCTTAATTGACGAAAAGAGTTTTCAGCGCCGCGTTTGTTCATCACGAGCATGATAACGTCCCTCTCCGAGCCTCCGATTTAGAAACCTACGCCGCCGCCTTCAGCCCTCATGCCGGCCGGTGCGGACCACCCCAAGCCAGAAGCGTGGCGACACAACATGAAACCCCTGCCATAGTTACCTCTTCCCGGTTGAATTTTCCAGGATCCGCCTCAGTGGCGTCACGTGTTGCGCCACTCCTCCTTCCGTTTATACTTCGGGGTAAATCGCGCGTCAGTTCATTACTGCTCGCAGATTTGGTCACAATTGCTCGTCCCGGTTGATGGGGATGACTCCCCGTGGAACAGGGTTCAATCTGAGAGCCAGTTTCAAACCGCTCAGTTCAGAAACTAGACCTAAGAGCGACGGCCGCTGATAAAATTGAAAACAATCACTACAATCGCGATGACCAGCAGGAGGTGAACCAAACCGCCGCCCACATGCATGGAAAAACCCAGAAGCCATAACACGAGTAAAATCACTGCAATAGTCCACAACATGACTGAATCTCCTTTTCTCTTTCTTCCCAATCCGAAAGTCATACCGCTTGTCAATCACCGATCCTCATTCCATTTATACTCTGGAGTAAATCGCGTGTCAGTTCGGTATGGCTCATACGTCTGGTCACAATTGCTCACCAACTCCAGGAGGGGGAATTACAGTCTGGGGCAGATCGAAATTCAGATTTCGTAACATGCCCCCTCAAAAGCGTTGAAAATCCGTATTTCTGAGGACATGGTGAGGACCTAAACCTGTCCGTTTTTTTATTACCAATGGTTTGGCATGCTTGCCAACTGTGTGGCCAGTACAGGAAGATCTTATCCAGTTTGCTCCGCCCCCACCTGCCATCGTCTTGGTCAACCATCATGTTAATTTCAGCACCGGGAAAACGGAGCGCGTCATTTTCGTTCATGCGGTCGCTTTCGCGCGCTACGACATCTCTGACCGTGCCGCTGAGGCGTATGCGATGGTGTCGCTGTTTGAATCGGGATACGCAAATCAGAAGAACATCGCTCGCGCTTTCGGTGTCTCGGCCCGCAGCCTATGCCGTTATCAAGAGCGCCTTGAAGCTGGGGGACTGGCGGCGCTGGCGCGAGCTGACGGCCGACCATCAGCGAGCCGTTCAGATCAACCAGAGAAGCGAGAGCGAGATCGAACAATCCTGCACCTCAAAGCGAAGGGTTTCAGCAACCGTGCGATCGCAGGGAAGCTCGGCCTGGACGAAAAGGCCATGCGGAAGCGTCTTCATCTTCTCGGATGGGCGCCATGTCCGGAACCTTCGTTTGCTTTCCCTGCAGAATCCGGCATCCCTGCCGAGTTTGACACCGATGCTTCAGGACCATCCCAGAAGAACATCGCGGGTAGCGTGGCGAAAAAACGGGAAAGATATCCAATGCCGAATTGGAGCCGGCGATGCTGAGCCGTGATCTCAATCCTTTGGACAGGTCGATGGATCGGCTGCTGGCGGCCATGGGATTGCTTGAGGATGCCGCACCCATGTTTGCATGCGCATCCAGTGTCCCAAGGCTGGAGTGCTGCTGGCCATTCCGTCTCTGGTCGCAAGCGGCCTGCCGTCGGTAGCGCGGTTTTCTGTCGAAAAACACGTGAGTGACGCAAAAAGCGGACAGGTTTCCTAGAGACTCATCCGGAAAGCCTCTTTTTCGCGATTTCACGGCCCAGAAGTCCTTTGTTTTCAATGTCGTCATTCGCAAGAAACGGCCTTTCCGGATGAGTCTCTAGGAGGTATGTCAGATCTGAACTTAGGGCTATTTTACTTGCCTTCCGGCACCTCCAGCGGCATCCTCATGCTTGCGACACTGCCACGTCAGCGGTAGGAAATGGAGCCAGCTGGTGAGCCTGCCCCTGCAGATCTTTCGCATGGGGCGCAAATTCTGTTTTGCAAGATTTCGCGCAGGGTATAGGATGGCGGATCATATTCTTAAATGTGTGCACGGAGCAGCGATACCTGGGTGCCTGGAGTCGAGATGAAAAACTCTAACGGGATTACAGAACGAATTCTCAATTACAAAGATGCCGAACGGCTCATGGCGTTGGGCCTCTATCAGTTTTTCCGCCCGATCCAATCCGCACAGGACACGGAAGTGGTTGTGGACGGCCGAAAACTGCTGATGTTCGGTTCGAATAGCTACATGGGCCTCACCAATCACCCCAAGATCAAGGAGGCCGCCGCGCAAGCCTTGCTCAAGTATGGGACGGCTTGTGCAGGCTCCCGGTTCCTGAACGGCACGCTCGACATACACATCGAGTGTGAAGAAAAAATCGCCGCGTTTGTCGGCAAAGAGACGGCGCTTCTCTATTCCACCGGCTTTCAGGTCAACCAGGGTGTGATCTCCGCACTGGTAGGGCGTGATGATTTCGTGCTGCTCGACAAGCTGGATCATGCGAGCATCGTCGACGGCGCACGGCTGAGCTTCGGAAAGACCCTCCGTTATAGACACAACGATATGAAGGGGCTTGAGGAAGCATTGAAGCCGATACCTCATGAGCGGGGAAAACTGATTGTGGCGGACGGTGTCTTCAGCATGGATGGCGACATTGTCGACCTACCCGCAATCGTAAATCTGGCTGAGAAATACAACTCCATGATCATGATCGACGACGCCCACGCGATTGGCGTAATCGGAGACAGAGGAACGGGCACATCCTCTCACTTCGGGCTGACCGATAAGGTAGAGCTGATCATGGGGACCTTCAGCAAATCGCTCGCTTCCCAGGGAGGATTCGTTGCCTCTGACCGCGCCACCATCCACTTTCTCAAGCACAACTCCAGAGCACTCATATTCAGCGCCAGCCCCACACCGGCCAATGTGGCAGCGGTGATGGCGGCGCTGGACATCATTCAATCCGAGCCTGAGCGGCTCCAGAGGCTCTGGGATAACACACACCGGCTGTCAGCCGGCCTCAAAGGGATGGGCTATGATTTGGGTAAGTCAACAACGCCCATTCTGCCGGTGATGGTAGGGGATGACCTGACGTGCCTGCGGATGTCACTCGCACTGCAGGAAGAGGGCGTCTTCGTAAACCCAGTTGTCTACCCGGGAGTCGAGGTTGGCCAGGCGCTACTGCGGGTGAGCCTCATGGCCACACATTCCTTTGAGCAAATTGACCGGGCGATCGATAAGTTTGAGCAGGTCGGCAAACGGTTGGGCGTCATCCCTTGCGGAATCGGATGCTATGATCGTTGATGTAGATGCGAAAAGTCCTCGTTACCGGAGCCTCCGGATTCGTCGGCGGACATATTGTGCAGGTCCTGCGTTCGCGCGGTGTTGCCGTCCGTTGCCTGGTGCGGCCGACTAGCCGCCTGGATTTTATCGCGCCGTCGGCTCCCGAGATGGCACTGGGAAATGTCACGGAGCCGGAGACGCTGGCGCCGGCACTCGAGGGAATCGACGCGGTAGTGCACTGTGCGGGACTCACCAGGGCCGCTTCTCGAATCGACTACTTCCAAGTCAATGAGGGCGGCACCGGAAATCTCTACACCGCCTGCAAGAAGCGCAAAGAACAAATCCAAAGAATCGTGCACATTAGTAGCCTGGCAGCATTCGGTCCATCGGCCGATGGCAAGCCCGTTACCGAAGATTCCATCCCTCATCCGATCAGCGATTACGGGAAGAGCAAGCTCGCGGGACAACGCCTTGCGGAGGCCTGCCTGGACGAATTGCCCCTGAGCATTCTGGTGCCGCCCGCGGTCTACGGACCGCGCGATGTTGATTTCTATGTTTACTTCAAGCTTGTGGCACGCGGAATTATGCCGTTCATCGGATCGAAGGAACGTCAGGTTTCCCTGATTTACGTAAAGGATCTTGCAGAGGCCGCTATTCGAGTTCTCTTCAGTGATCGAGCCGTAGGAAGGACCTATCTCGTGGACGACGGTTGCATTCACACTTGGGCAAGCGTGGGTGACGCCATCGGATCCGCAATGATG
>JBEKYG010000021.1:0-15995 GCA_049511215.1 Acidobacteriota bacterium
GCGTTTCAGCTCCATTTTCACGTCAAAACAAGGATAACCACGTCGAAAGCCAGCTAAAAAAGAACCGCTGCCAGGCGGGCCACTTCTAGCCGAAAACTCCAGTCAGTTCTTAAATCACCTCACTGATTACTAAGTGGAGCACTTTGCCGCGGGCCCCCAGGCGGGCGGGCATCTGAGGCGTTGCCGCTCCTCGACGATGCACACCGGCATCGCCTACGTCGCGTCGCCTTGCATCTGCCCGCCCGGCGCTCGCGCCTAAGTGCGCCACTTATTTCGTGACAGACCCTTACATGCGACGACCGCTATCAACGCCCCGGAAACTAAATCCAGGCTTTGCAGCAACTCCCCAAGCCGTGCCGGCAAGGAAAGCTAAGTTTCCCATCAATACAAAGAAGGGCGCTGCCATCCCGAGCGCGGTCGATTTGCCGGCAGCTCTCCGACAGATTGGGAACGTAAGCGCGAGCCATCCCGCGAAACAGCCGAGGCTGAATAGCAGGGCCTTATAAGATAGCAATGTCGCAGGCAGCCAAGCCAGGGATAGACCGATCAATAGAAGTTGCCATCTCAGATTTGCTGGAGTGCGCGAGTCTGAGAGCAGCTTGTTCGGATGGCGACGATAGATTCGCGGAGCGCAGCTGGCATAACGGAATTTCCTGAGCATATAGGAAGACAGATTCTCCGGGTGCGCGTGCTCTACCAGGGCATCCTGAACGAAAACCATGCGATTCCCGGCCTGGGCCAAGCGAAAAGAGAGTTCCAGATCTTCGGCCCATCGCAGCGATTCATCAAAACGGCTCTGAGAGAGGACCGCCCGTTTGAAGCCGCAGTTCCCAGTATTCAGGAAATCGATGCGCTCCTGTTGTCCCATTCGCGAATAGCGTTCTTCCAGTTCCAATTGAACCCAGCCGGCGATCCAGTTGGACTGTCGTGAGAGGATCCGGCCCACGGTTCCCTGAATCGTTGGCTGGAATAATGGCTTGCTTAACCGGCCCGCCCAGTGCTCATCAGGAATACAGTCGGCATCCGTAAACAGAACGATTTCTCCACGTGCTTCCTCGATACCCCGATTGCGCGCGGCCGCAGGCCCTTTGTTTTGCTGCCGAATAACACGGGCGCCATTGCGTATGGCCACATCGGCAGTATCATCGTCCGAGCCGTCGTCGACGACGATTACCTCATACTGGCCGCGGTCCAGAGACTGTCGGCTCAATGCTTGAAGGCATTGAACGATCCTGCGCCCTTCGTTCCGCGCAGGAATCACGATAGAAACAGCTGGGTGGCGGCCCTGTTCCGGCTCGTACAGGTTGTCAGTCATCCGAGAGTCGTCGATTGCCGCTGGGATGCATCCTCAGGTTTTGCCTTGCCACAGCCAAGGAAGAGCGCTGCCATTGCAGCCGGCGGCAGGAAAACGAGCAAATGCAGAAGTAAGCCGAAAGCAATGGCGGGAGCGCGGCCCACGCCAAACAAAGAGAGCCCCAGGAAGGCCAGGTATTGAAAGACGCCCAGCTTTCCCGGAGTCGAAGGAACGGCCACGCCCGCTTGCAGGATGACGAGCAGCACGACGGCAGCTATGAATGGCGTCTGGATGGCCAGGGAACGCAGGACCAAATCATTCACCGCTACACCACTCATGCCCAGAAAAACAGTCGTGATCGCAAGAATTGGAATCCGCGTAATTGGAGGCATCCGCAGGATCCGCGGAAATCTCGAAATACGCGGGACGATGAATACAGACAGAATCACCACCGCAAAGGCCGCGGCCATGACGATTACGGACTCACGCGGCTTCTGCAGCCAGTTTGGGATTACCCATACCAAGGGCAGGAGGAGACAGAGGGCCGCAAAAAAACCGGCATCCAATAGTTTCTCGAGTGCGACGGTACCTGCCGCATCCAGCTTCCGGCCGCCTGCGATCAAGACCCTGGCAACTTCACCGGTGCGAAACGGCACGGCCAGGTTCAGGGTCTGTCCTGTGACAATGGCTCGGAAGAGCAGCCAGAATCCTGGGGCATCACAATCGTACAGCTCTTGCCAGCGCCAGGCTCTCACGAAGGGGGAGATGAGCGTCAGCACTATGGCGGCGCCCATATAAAGCCACCGCATTCGGCGCATGACCTGCCAGGCTTCGTCAAATGCCACTCCACGCATGGCCAGATAAAGCAGAGTTCCAGTCAGGAGTATTGCTCCGACTAATCTGGCCCATTTGGCCGCTGTCGTATGGATCATGCCAATCAGAACAATTCCTGCCCCGGCACAACAAACGATCCCAGGGCCGATTCAGTCAGAAACTTCGGGCAAAGCCGGAGATCACAATCCGGCGGAGCGAGCCACGGCGTTTGCGAACGCGCGGAAATCATCGAGGCGAGTGGTGATAATGCAGAATATTCCAGGAACGTGAAAAAGGGGCCCAGGGCTTCATGAACATCAACGAGCACTTGCCTCCCCGTGCGATGAGGAATCGTGAAGATCCATCTTCATGAGTCGGTGCATCGCTGCAAGGATGCCCAGGGCGATCCAGAAAAAAATGCCGACCTTGGCCCCGAGCGGAATGGAATCGGTGATGCCGAAGACCTGCTGCGCCACGATGCCGCACACCAACCCCTGTGCGGAAGCACGGATCCAAAATTCCTTGGCGTGACGCCACACCTGGATTCCCATGGTAATCGCAACGGCTAAGAGCGCCACATAAGCGACGAGGCCGGGGATGCCCAGGTCGAGGGCCGTTTGCAGCAGCTGGTTATGGCAGCTGGCAATGTCGACGTCCGGGGGTATGAGGAAAAGGGGATAAAGGACGTTTACCACCTTGCGAAACGTGTTCATCCCCATGCCGGTGAAAGGAAAATCGGAAATACCGTAGATGGCTCGGTTCCAGATCTCCGCTCGTACTTCCATCGTGCGCGCCGCACTGGGTGTGCCTCCGATGCCGGTCATCACGGCATCGCCGACCTTTTCGGGACCCACCCGGAGCACAAGAACCATACCCGCAACGACTACCGCCAAGGCTAACCATTTACCCCAGCGGCCCATCCAGGCGAACAGCAATAAAAGTGCAACGGCTAACCCGATCCACGCTCCTCTCGATTGAGTCAGAAGCAGGACGCCGGCGGTTATGAATATGCTGGCAAGTGTTGAAAGCACAAACTTCGAATTCTTCCTCTGATCCCGGAAGGCGGATAGAAGTACGACGATTTGAAGAGGTAGAAACAAAATCAGCGTCCCCGCAATTGCATTGGGAGGAAAGCCTTCCTCGGCACCGGGAACGCCCTTGATGAGGGGCGGTAGGTGCGCCGTGATGCTTCCCAGAATTGGCACCTTCGAGTACCATTGGGTACCCAGCAAGCCTAACAACGAAAGCGCAACCATGCCGAGAATGGCCACGGCGAGCACCTGCGCCAGCAGTTTTGATGAGGAAGTCACGTTGAGAATGACAAAAAAAACGGCTGTTCCGAGAAGCACTCCCGCCACCTTGGGCAAGCTAAAGGAGATGTCATAGGTTGCATACAGGCTGACAAGTACCATGAGCATGAGTAATCCCAGCGGTGCATTCGCAGGGCTGGGCTCCACAATCCGCCTCCGGGCGAAGAAGTGTAGGACGAAGATGAGCGGCATGAAGAAGAACAGGATACTGCGATGGGGGCTTGGGAAAAGAAAGACCGGCGCCAGCAGTAATACCAGCGCCGGTTCGAGCCAGACCAGCCAGGCGTAGGATTGCCTTGGATCGTGTCCCTCTTTCTTCATCGGAGCGGTTTCGATCCCACGACGCATAGCACTCCGATTAACGCACCTCCCGATATGGTAATAGTCAAAGCCACAAACGGATGCTCTGCAACAAAGGAAATCGAAACCAGACTGATCAGGAGCCACCAACAGACGAGATCCCACACCCGAAATCGAAAGGGCGTTCCGGGCGCGCCCACCAGCAATCGAACCCCGGGTCTAACCAAATCTCGAACCATGCTCTCGCTCAGCATCTTCCAATGCGGCAGGACCGAATACGCATATTAAGAATAAAATTAGCTCTGGCGTCTTCGTGGCTTGTCTTGGCGGCTGCGTTTGCTTGTCGTACCGCCAGCATGAGTCATTCAGGAACGGTGCGCACTGGCCGAAGGGGACAAAGAAAAAGTCCTTCG
Source organism: Acidobacteriota bacterium (assembly GCA_049511215.1). Lineage (GTDB taxonomy): Bacteria > Acidobacteriota > UBA6911 > UBA6911 > UBA6911 > JAFNAG01. The sequence goes on from JBEKYG010000021.1 coordinate 4,131, forward strand.
GCGATAACCGATGTTGAGTGACTCGAAAATTCGGAGGATCGATTCCACATCGTCGGCGAGGGCAGCTTCTTCAAGGCCCTTTATGGCTCGATCCAAAAGCTCCCAATCATAATCGATCGCCCTATCAACAAGGATCTTAGGGTACTTGGTGTGCTTCGCGCCCGAATCTGCGCTGAGCATTAACTCTTCAAATAGCTTTTCGCCTGGCCGAAGCCCGGAAATTTCTATCTGAATGTCCTTTCCGGGGACTAATCCCGACTGCTCGATAAGATCCTTGGCCAAGTCCAGGATCTTGACGGGATTGCCCATATCAAGCACAAACGTCTCTCCCTGCCGGCCAAGGGAACCAGCCTGGATTACCAGTTGCACCGCCTCCGGTATGGTCATGAAATACCGTTTCATATCAGGATGGGTCACCTGGATGTTCTTCCCTTCGGCGATACGCTTTTGAAATAGCGGCACCACGCTCCCGCGGCTTCCCAGAACATTGCCGAAGCGCACGCAGCAAAGACGCATCTTCCCGTTGCCGTGGAGTGCTCTGAAACGCACCAGCATCTCGCCCACACGTTTTGAGGCACCCATGACACTCGTGGGGTTGACAGCCTTGTCGGTGGAAATCAACAAGAATGATTGGGCTCCGAACTCGTCCGCAAGCTCCAATACGTTTTTGGTTCCGCGGACGTTAGTAAACACAGATTCAGACGGATAGTACTCCATCATGGGAACATGCTTGTACGCGGCGGCATGAAAAACTGCTTCGGGCTTCCACTTCTGAAACATTTTCTCAAGACGCGCGCGGTCCCGAACGTCGGTCAGAATTTCTATCAGTTCGCCTTGAAAGTAATCGCGAACTTCGAGGCCGATCTCATAAAGGCCATTCTCATCCTTATCTGCCAAAAGGATGCTTCGAGGCTTAAACTCGGTGAGCTGCCGGACAAGCTCAGACCCGATCGATCCCGCTGCTCCTGTCACCAGGATTTGCCTGCCGCCATAGGCGTCAAACAGCTCACGATCACTGGTATCAAATACGACACTTGCTCTACCCAGCAGATCCTCCATCCGGACGGGTCGCAGCTGGCCGATCTTGACCTTGCCGAGGATGATCTCCGACAGACTGGGAACCGTGGATGTTGCGACGTTCAATCCCGAACAATCGAGGACAATTCTCTGAATGACCGACCTCGGCGCCGTCGGCATAGAGATTATGACCTCATGAACATTTCTATCTCGGACCACCAAGGACACATCACGCGTCGTACCTAATACCCGGATACCACTAATTACCGTCCCTTGCTTGCGCCGATCATCATCGAGAAATCCTACAATCTTGAAGTTTCGATGGCTCTCCAGCTCGCGAGCCAGCATGAGGCCGGCATTGCCAGCTCCCACCAGCAGTACACGCCTTTCTTTGGATGGCCCCGACCCTTCCGACTTGTTACGGATCAGATAATTGTACTGAATTCGTCTCGTCATCCGAGTAGTCAGAAAGCCAATGAAGGTCAGCGGTGGCTGGGCAAGCATAATTCCAAACGGGACATGCAAAGGAGTGTACTGTTGAAGAAAAAGAATTCGGACGGTAAGCGCTACCAGGCCAGATGAAGCCGTGGAAAGAAGCAGCACGAGCCCTTCCCTGAGCCCTGTGAAACGCCATACCAGGGAGTACACCCGCCAGCAGAGGTTGATACCCATATATAGAAAGACCATATAAGGAAGTATCAACAAAAGTTGGTGCTGATATGCGGTCGGCGGGAACCCGTCAAACCGAAAAATATATGAGGCAAGAAATGCCGTGACTACAACCGCGGAATCAATAAGCAAATGCCAAAAACGGTTGTAAACGAGCCTGTCACGAACGCCGTCATCCAATCCTCTGACCGTCGCAATCGCATAGCAAACCCCTACAGAGAAGCACCAAGCGACCAACCATGTCTGTCTAGGAAAGGTAAAATCTCTGCCGAGGACCGCGCCAGCGAGCGCCATCAAGCCATAGAAGAGGGACAAGCTCGCTATCTGCTCCCAATGACTTTTATTTCTATGAAAATAGGCGACCCATTTGCTTCGGAAATAGAGCACAGAGCAACCTATCACTATCATTGGCAGGCTAGCATTACGATAGCCGAGCAGACTATAGTGCACGAACTCCTGGTAGCTGGGACCGGCGCCGATCTTTTTGAAAAAATACACGATCAAGAATCGCGCGGTTAATGCGGCAATAAGGGATACATGCACCAAGACCAATCCGAGTAATGCTTGCCTGACCTTTTCAGCGCGCGTGTTCATGAAATAAAGATTTCCAGAGTCCAACGTTCATGTTCTTTCCGTTTCCACGTTGATCATGGAAACGTCGCCTCTCGTTCCATTTCGAGACGCCTGCATCGGCGTGCGCCGCAAATCCTTCATTACTAACGAGACTGAGAAGAGGTTACCGGAGACGAATACTCCTACGATCAGCTTCCGCTTCCCGAGATTCCACTCCACCTCTACACCATTGTTGCCGCGGAGCCACGTTTGTGTGCCTCTGCGTCTACCGAATCACTCTCTTATCAAAATTCCTCACGCAGTACTCAAATCGTCTCGCGCATTTTTTATTACACCGCAATGCCGCCACATTAGGGCCGAGTACTCTTGTCCAGATTCGTCTTAGGGTAGCCCGCGGCGGCTTTCGTACATCGGCTTCCTCTGCTCAACCCAAAGGTAGACGCCGGCCAGCCCGCCGAATGCCACGAGGAAAACCGGCAACATCAAGGATGGTCGGACAACCGTGATGCAAGCCAGAGCACCGAGGCAGACATTGATTAGCAGGACCGCGGTGGTGACCTGCGCATGATTGAACCCGGACTGCACGGCGCGCTGATAGGCGTGCGATCGGTGGGCCTCGTACAACCGTTCTCCATTCAGCACCCGTCGAAGGAGGGTGGCCGTCGCGTCAAATATGAATACTCCGCCCAGTATGCCCCAGACGAGCAAAGGGAGAACTCCCCTTCGTTCGGAGGCTACCGCGAGGCTCGCCAGTTGGTACCCGAGCAACCCGCTACTCACATCGCCCATGAAGATTTTCGCCGGCATCCAATTCCACCAAAGAAAGCCCGCGCAGGCCGCGGCAATCAGGAAGGACAGGAAGGCCAACCCTGATTCCCCCTGCCACCAGAGGAGTGCTCCTCCGAATCCTCCCATGGTGACCGCCTCCACGGAGGCAATTCCATCGATGCCATCCATGAAGTTGTACAGATTCAGAAACCACATGATTCCGGCCACGGCGAGAACGGAGCCGGTCCATCCCAGGGACAGGGTCCATGAACCGAGCCGGATCTGTGGCAACCCGCCCAAAGCCGCCATGACGGCGACCGATGCCACGAGATGAACCAGAGCCCGCTTTCCCGGACGAACGCCGTATAAGTCATCCTGCCATCCGACAGCGGCAATAACCAAGCTTCCGCTCAACCAGGCCCATGAAAACTCCCATGGCAGGGCAGAGAGCGGTACGGCCGCTATGCCCCCGGCAAGGACAATTCCCGCTATCGCAAGTCCACCACCGCGTAGCGTTGGAGTGGAATGCGAACTCCGCACGTTCGGGATGTCCAGGAGGGCCCGTCGCAAGGCGAAATGCATCACAACCCGAGTCAATCCCCAACTCAAGGGAGCCGCAAAGACAAAGAGGAAAAAACACTGTCCCACGTGAAGTTCAACCTTCGGAATTCTTCATCGCTACATAATGCCGGTAGTCCGCATCTCGGAGACGGTCTCCCGCCAACCCCTCCGCAGATCGTATTCAGGGACAAACCCCAATTCCCGCTGGATCCGCGAGCCATCGACAGCAACGTCCTCGAGATACTTGTCGAGCATCGAACAACCGCTCGGAAGTCGCCATGGAGCAGTCTTTGCGGCAGCATCGAACAGGGCGAGACTAAGGCGTGCGGGGCCGATGGGGAGAGCCCAGCGTGGAGGTTTGCGATTGAGTGCCAGGCAGATCTCCGAGATCACTTCCCGCAGGGGGTGAAACCCTCCGTCGGTGACGTTATATACACGACCCGCTGCCAGTGGATGCTCCATCGCCAAAAGGGCCGCTTTCGCGACGTCGCGATCGTAGACCAGAGTGCGCCGGTTGGAGCCGGAGCCCACGGGGACGAATCGGCCCCGTGCTAGCGACCTCACGAGGCGCGCATAATTGCCCTTGATTCTGGCGCCGTACACCGCGCCGAGCCGGAGCACGGTTCCGAGTAGTGTGCCATCAGGGCGCACTGCATCGAGAACTCGACGCTCTGCCTCCAGCTTTGTTTCCCCATACATAGTTTCCGGCCTTACAGCAGTCGACTCATCAAGGATCACTTCAGGTGCTGAGGACGGCCCGTAGACTGCAATCGTGCTAAAGAAAACGACTCGACGGACCCCAGCCTCACGTGCTGCCCTCAATATGTTCAGAGTGCCGCCGATATTGATCCTTTCGTACTCCGATCTCATTGAGGCGGCCGGGTTGTTGAAATGCAGCAATGCAGCCAGATGAATGATCGAATCGACTCCGTGAACCGCGTCACGGACTTGAGCCGCACTGGTGATGTCCCCGACACGTATATCGATATCGCCGCCATCGAGTTGCGTCGGAGTACCCGCGAGTGAAAAAGTGCGCACCGATCGACCGGCCGCCAACAGAGCGGAGACGACCCGCGGCCCCAACGCGCCGGTTGATCCAGTAACCAGAACGGGGCTACCCATCATTTTTGAATTGTAAGTCCTCGAATCCCACGGAATCTGGCGGCAACCGTAGTGTGCCGTCCGCTTTGGCGGCATTCAATGTGCACGAGACACTGATCCGCCGCAACACCTCTAATTCATCGCGGCTCACACTTGCATGCGCAAGACCCGCCAGGTGAACACATGCGCTCGGCCGCTCCTGGTTGGAGACGGCCCTTAGCGCACTGAGGTCCGTGACAGAGCCATTGTATGTTGTATAGGGATGGCCTTTTCCCAGCCGCCGGTCCATTCGCGAAGCCTACAACATCCCATCCCGACCCACGCAAGCATCGGCCGATCTCGCTTCCGGTGAATCCATCCATGCCCGTGATGAAAACCATTACGTCGAAGTTATCGGTGAAGCCTGGTAGTCGTCCGCGGGACTTCATTCGCCGCGACCAGGTCCTGGTCCCCCCTTGAGCCGACCACGTCCTGTATCATCTCATGATACAGGCGGGATACGACCTGCCGCGAGTATCGGCCTGCAACGAACGCACGGCCGGCCCCACCCTCCGTAGCGATGCGATTCGGATCTTTCCGATATACCATCAGTGCATCGATGTAATCCCCGGTCTGCCCGGGCTTGGCCCACATACCGCATTTCGATTCTCTGACTATTCTTACCAGCTCAGAGCCCTCGGAGCAGCACACAACGGAGGGCCGCGCGCAGGCCATTGTCGTATAGATCTTCGATGGGAAACCATCGTCTTCGACCCGAGCATCCATGATAATCGTGGCAACATCGCTGCTGGCGTTTATCTCTGCCATCCTCTCCCTTGGCTGGTAGTCGAGAAGAAGAATGTTACTCAATCCACGCCTGCTGACTTCCTTCGCCAGCCAATCCTTCCTGGACCCATTGCCAATCACCACGAAAAGAACTTCTGTTCTGGTACGCTCGGCCGCCTCAAGCATCGGATCCCAGTACTGCGCCAGCCCGATGTTCCCGGCGTACATAACCACGAACCGGCCTACCAGCCCGTGCTGTCGGGCGAAGGGATTGTCCCGCGGCATGGGTCGATACAGGTCAACATCCACGAAGTTCGGGATCGTGTGCACCTTGCCCCTGGAGGCCCCACGAGACACAACCACCTCTCGGAACTTCTCCCCGATAGTGACGACCCGTTCGCTTCTGGCGTACACGAACGCCTCCAACTTCCTGAGGCCCCAGATCAGGAAAGGGTTCCTGATCACACCTTGGTTGATCGCAAAGTCCGGGTACAATTCCTGGACGTTGTAAATGGACTTGGCCTTGTACCATTTCGCAATCAGCCAGGAAATTGCACCAATAGTCAGCGGCGGCGACGGGGAAAGGACCACGTCGTATTTCCCAACGTGTTGCAAGGCAAACCGCAGGGCGCCCACATGGAAGAAAAACATGTGCCTCATCCGCGCGCCAGAATCCGCCGACTTCTGGGGCATCGCAATGTGCCAGACAGGAATTCCATCAACTTCACTGTAAAATAGCCACTGGCCCCTCTTTTGGATCAGCGGCTGTCGTTTCTGTTGCTCACGGTCGACGTTGAAATGCGGCGTCGTCGTCAATACCGCCACTTTATGGCCAAGCTTCTTCAATTCGATAGCCAGGTCCGTGTAAAGATACGCCGTCGAAACACAGTCTGGCGAAAAAATGAGCGAATGGATCAGTATTTTAGCCATGAGCGGTCTTTAAAACGAACTGGATTGCAGAAACAGCCTGATTCTCGCCTTCGCGACTAAACCTATTGCCGGCCCTGATTCTGAGCCCAAGATACTCCCGCGGGATCGGGAAGTTTATAGCTCAGCACGATCCGGCAGACCGCGCTCGCAACATTGAGCCGCAGGTATTCTCGTGGAGGGGACCACCGTTGGCGGTCGTTGCTGACAAGATGGACGAGCTGGAGGATCCTCGTAGGGTCCACACCGGAAAGGATGTTGCTTCCGCAGTCGACGGTCTCGGGCCGTTCCGTTACATCACGGATGGTCACATTCGGAACCTTGAAGATGCAGGCTTCCTCTTGAACAGTCCCGCTGTCCGAGAGCAGACAGAACGCCGTCTGCTCCAGCAGGATGAAATCAAAGAATCCCATCGGCTCAATGAACCTAAGCCCGGCACGCTGAATATCGACCCCAAAAGCCTCCACCTTGGCTCGGGATCTCGGGTGAAATGAGCAGATGACAGGGTAGCCATAGCCCTTGTGTAGCATCTCCAGCGCATCGACAAGATTGCGCAGGCGCTCTTCGATATCGACGTTTTCGGCACGGTGCATGGTCACCAGGAAGTACTTGCCTGGCTCAACCCCCAGATTCTTGAGCGCCTTGGATCGATCGATCCGCGGCTGGTAATGATCGATGACTTCTTTGATGGGATTCCCAGTGACGAAGATCCGCTCACCTGGGATGCCTTCTCGGAGGAGGTTTTCCTTGCTTCGATGGGTGTACGGCATCAGGACGGTGCTGGAATGGTCGATGACTCTCCGGTTAACCTCTTCGGGGACCCGATCATCGTAACACCTGTTCCCCGCCTCCATGTGATAAACGGGCATGCCCAACCGACGAGCCACAAGTGCGCAGAGCCCACTGTTAGTGTCCCCCAGGATCAGCAATCGGTCTGGATGGTGTTGCAAGAACAACTTCTCGCACCGTTCCAGAATCTGTCCGATCTGGCTTCCGAAGGTATCCGAACGGACACCCATGTTCACATCCGGGGCGCGCACCCCCAATTCCTCGAAGAAGATTTTATTCAAGCGATCGTCATAGTTCTGGCCGGTGTGTACCAGGATGTGGTTTGAATGCTCATCCAGAATGGGGATGATTCTGCTGAGCCGGATGATCTCGGGCCGTGTCCCCAACACTGTCATGATTTTCATTTTGCTCATCGGGCACCCCTTGACACCTCAGCTTTCCAGCCCTTCAACTCGTCACGAACGTAATCGAGCTTGAGCAGAAGTTTGGCCATATGATCGACCGTAAGGCGTCGCGTGTTGTGGGAATTATAGTCTTCCATTTGAGAGATCTGCTCCTGCCCCTCGGTGAAGTAGGCGGCGTAATTAAGATCCCGGTTGTCGGCAACCACCCGATAGTAATGGCCGAGATCCTCAGCTTTGGCCATCTCTTCCCGGGTTAACAGGGTTTCGTAGAGTTTCTCGCCATGTCTGGTCCCGATGATCCGGATGGGATTGGAGGCTTGGAATACTTTCCTGATCGCCAGGGCCAGGGTTTCGATGGTGGCCGCCGGTGCTTTCTGGATGAAAACGTCCCCCGCATGCCCATGTTGATACGCATAGAGAACCAGATCCACGGCATCCTCAATCGACATCATGAACCGGGTCATGTGGGGATCCGTCACCGTCAGGGGCTTGCCGGCTTTGAGTTGACTGACCATCAGCGGAATCACGGAGCCGCGCGAAGCCATTACGTTACCGTACCGGGTGCCGCACATGATGGTGCCTCGAGTGATTGCCACACGCGACTTGGCCACCATGAGCTTTTCCATCATAGCCTTTGAGATACCCATGGCGTTGATCGGATAGACCGCTTTGTCCGTGCTCAGGGTAATGACCCGCTTCACGCCGGTTTCCATGGCAGCATTGAGAACGTTCTCGGCGCCCAAGGCATTCGTCCGGAGGGCTTCGAGCGGATAGAACTCGCAAGAGGGGACCTGCTTAAGTGCCGCCGCATGGAAGACATAGTCTGAGCCGGCGATTGCGGAGAGGATGCTGTCATAGGCCCGAACATCCCCGATGAAAAACTTCAGCTTGGAGTTGCTGTAGGTTATTCGCAGGTCCTCCTGCTTCTTCTCATCCCGGCTGAAGATCCGGATCTCCTTGATGTCGGTGTGGAGAAAGCGACGCATGACCGCGTTCCCGAAGGTTCCGGTACCACCGGTAATGAACAGGGTCTTGCCCTTGAAGATGGATTCTTTGGCGGACTTGGTTTTGCTGCTGGTCTTTGGCACCAATTCAGCTCCTCCAATTTTTGTAAGGGGTTGGATCGTTGACGAGTTGGGCGATCAACTCGCGCCAGGTTGGGTAGCGATAGCCCGTGGCATGAATGAACTTCTCCCCGATCATGCTGCGATCGGATACCTCGCCGTCATACGGCTGGATTTCCACGTCAAGCTGATAAGCATCTCGCAATCGGCAAAGCAACTCATGCTTGGAAATGGGCGGGCTGGTGACCTGATAGAGGCCGTGGAGTGTCGGATGCTCGGAGATAACCCTGCCGACCAGTTCGGAGATGTAGTTCGTAGTGACTCCCGAGTAGATTACCTTTCTGAATCCCTTGGTCGTCTTGCCGCGTTGCGCCAAGAACCATTCCAGGAGGGATTTGAATTGGGAGAGCTCGCGCCCGATGATCGAGGTGCGCAAGGTCAATGCGTTTTCGTCTGGTACTTCTCCAAGGTACTTGCTCCTCCCATACAAGTCCTCGGCATCAGAAGGATCCTCTTCGGTATATCGGCCCTTATTGCCGCTGAAAACACAGTCCGTGCTGAAATGAATGACGCGGCCACCCCAGGCGCGGGCATACTCTGCCAGCTTGTGTGGCAGCAGGGAGTTCAATGTGATGCTGGGAATGGCAGACTTGGCCTCCTCGCGTTGTTTGACGATCCCGATGCAATTGACAATGAACTCCGGTTTTAAGCTTGCCAATGTTTGCCCCAGCACTGACAGGTCCATGGCGTTAACCCGTTCCAGGACGAACCCCGTCTGCAGAAGATCAATTCGGCGATAGAACGGTTCAGCCAGGGAACCGAAGATCGTGCAACCGGTATCCGAATAACGGGCCCGCAGAATCTGAAACATCTTGTGGCCGAGCATCCCCTCCCCGCCCAATATCAGCGCTTTCATGACCGTTTGACCTCAACCTTTGCCCAGTCCATGTATTCTCGCAGCCCTTCCCCCAGGGGGACTGCTGGCTCAAACCCAAATGCCGCTCGTGCAGCCGAAATGTCGGCGAGGCTGTGCCTGACATCCCCGGGCCGTGGAGGGCCGTGGACAACCTTGGCCTTGATCCCGGACGCCTCCTGCATCAGCTCCACCAGGTGATTGATGGTGATCCGTGTCCCGTTGCCGAGGTTGAATGCGCCACTGACGCCCTTGGCTTGGGCAGCCTTGATGTTGGCTTGAACCACGTCATGGACGTTGACAAAGTCCCGGGTTTGCTCGCCATCCCCAAAGATCGTCAAGGTCTCTCCTCGCAACATCTGGAAAGCGAAGATCGGGATCACGTTGCCGTAGGCGTCGTACCGTTGGTTGGGACCATACACGTTGAAGTAACGCAGGCAGACCGCCTCCAGCCCGAACAGCTTGGAATAGGCGAGGCTTTCCTTCTCTTCGCAGAGTTTTGTGCAACCGTAGGGGGAGTCGGGCTCCACCGGGTGGTCCTCGCTGATAGGCAGCCTCTTGAGCTCGCCGAATATTCCCGCTGACGATGACACCACAATCTTGCGCACCCTTGCGGCCCTTGCCGCTTCGAGCACTTGCAGCGTCCCGATCACATTGATCTGGGCGTCTTCCAACGGGTTGTCGATGGAGCGCTTGTTTCCGACCGATGCGGCCAGGTGGAACACCACCTCTGCACCTCGCGTGGCCAGCTCAACCCTCTCCGGGTCACGCACATCCCCTTCAATGAAATCCAATGAATCGAGTCCATTCAGATTGTCACGGAAGCCGGACAACAGATTGTCCAATACGGTTACTTTGTGCCCGGTGCCCACCAGATTCCCAGCCAAGTTCGAGCCGATGAATCCTGCTCCTCCTGTTATCAATACTCTCATTTCATTTCCCATGAGACTGTGAGGGGGACTCCAGCAGATTTCTCAGTGAAGGCAGAAACGTCTTAGAAGCGACAATTTTGGAACGCTTCTTCGGTTGGCCCGCACATATTAATGGACGGCAGGGAGAATCGAGCGATCTCCGTTCACCTACGAAAGCCGGAGTGAGGTCTACCACGGCGACTCCATATTTAGGAGCCAATTCGTTAAAAAGTGCAGCCGTATAATATTCACGCTGTGCATTCAGGCCGCTATACAGAGCGACATAAGTAATGCCGCATAATTAGATTGCCTTCATCGGTACCTCCTGCCATATTGAGAGACAGGAGGGCACGCGCATGCGTAAATTGCAGATCTCTGATACGGAGATCATGAGGGTTGCAGTGCAACAGGAAATCTTGCGCTCTGAAGAGTCCCGCTACGATCACCCGTTGCATGGCATCCTCCTGATTTGTCACGGCCTTAACTGTTATGACGTCGCCGATATTCTCGGGCAGGACCCTCGTACTGTTGAACGCTGGGTGCAGCGTTTTGAGAAACGCGGCTTCGCTGGATTGCATGAAGGCGAAAGGGAGGGCCGGCCGCGACATCTTAGCGAGGCCCAGTGGGAAGCCGTCAACCGTGATTTGCGGCGAAACCCACGGGAGTTTGGATACACGCAGAATCTCTGGGACGGGAAAATCCTCGCCCATCACCTGGAAGAGTCTCATGATGTCGCTGGGTGTACGGCAGTGTCAACGCCTGTTCCGCCAAATGGGATTCCGTTTGAGAAAACCCCGACCGCTGATCGCCCATGCTGATCCCGCGGCGCAAGCCGCATATAAAAAAACTGCGTCGCCTCGCTCGCGACGAAAGTCTTGAACTCTGGAGTTTGGACGAATGCCACTTCCAGCAGCATGGAAGCCGATGCGTGATGTGGGTGCCGCCGAAAGAAACGGATCCGACGCTGCTGCATGCTCCGACACGCAAGTCCATCGCTCTCTTCGGTGCGGTCAACTTACAGGATGGGCAACTTGTGACCCAATTCTCAGCGAAATTCGATGCCGTCACGTTTTGGGACTTTCCCAAGAAATTGGTGCGCCACCGGCCAGCGGACCGGCGTCTTATTCTGATTCTGGACAATGCTCGTTATCACCACGCGACCATGCTGCAACCCTTTCTTGCGGAAAGGCGTCATGTTCTGTCGCTTTCATTTCTGCCGCCCTACAGCCCGGAATTGAATCCAGTCGAACGCGTATGGAAGCTGGCGAGAAGGCTGTGCACTGAGGTGATTTAAGAACTCCTTCTATCCTGTTTCCAGCGAGATCCGGCGGCTTCAAATTGCCTTTCAACCCACTCGTTTGTCGGTTTTTCTAATGTTGGCATGCCGTGTTTCCGCCGTTTCT